>JAUVSX010000084.1 GCA_030596915.1 Chloroflexota bacterium
AATCATACGACCGGACCTACAGCGACCGGGAGCTGATCCGGCGCATCGTGGGCTACTTCCGGCCGCACGCCCGCCAAATGGCATGGGTCGCGCTGTTGCTCACTCTCAACTCAGTCGCGTCAACCGGCGGACCCATCCTCATCTCGCAGGCCATCGGAATCGCGGGGCAGGACGACTCCTTGCGTACCGTCGGTCTGCTGGCCGGCGCTGTTCTTGCGCTGGGCCTAGCGGCCTGGACAATGAACTACGGTCGCCAGATGATCTCCGCGCGCGTCGTCGGCGACGTCATCCTCAAGTTGCGGGACGACGTATTTGTCGCTACCGTCCAGCACGACCTCTCCTTTTTTGACGAGCACGCCTCCGGGAAGATCGTCAGCCGGGTCACGTCGGACACTCAAGACTTCTCCAACGTGGTAACCCTAACGCTCGACCTCACCAGCCAGGTGTTGCTGGTGCTGATCTTGTTGGTCTGGCTGCTGCATATCAATGTCGCACTCACTCTCGTGATGATCGCGATGAGCCCATTCCCGGTGGCACTCGCTCTGAGCTTCCGCCACATCGCGCGCCGCGTCACGCAGCAGGCTCGCCGCGTGACGGCCAAGATCAACGCCCAGATTCAGGAATCCGTCAGCGGCATCACTGTGGCCAAGAGCTTCCGGCAAGAGCGCGCCATCCACGCGACCTTCGACGCTAACAACAAGCAAGGCTACCAGATCGGCATCCGCCGCGGTCTAACGCTCAACACCATCTTCCCATTGATGGGCGCGGCGTCCGGCATCGGGGCCGCGATCATCCTGTACGTCAGTGGGCTGGCCACGCGCAACGGCCTGATAGGAGCGGGCGATTGGTTCCTATTCATGTTGGCCTCCGGTTTCTACTGGTGGCCGCTGATGAGTATCTCGTCGTTCTGGAGCCAATTCCAGGACGGCCTGTCGGCTGCGGAACGAGTGTTTGCTCTGATCGATCGCGAACCTAGGGTGGTGCAGTCGGCTTCCGTGCTGGTGGACGATCTCCGTGGGCGAATTTCGTTTCGCCACCTCCGCTTCACGTATACCGGCGAAGAGATCGTGCTGCCGGACTTCTCGCTCGAGATCCGTCCGAAGGAGACACTGGCGCTCGTGGGGCACACGGGCGCCGGGAAGACCAGCGTCGCACGCCTAATCGCGCGGTTCTACGAATACCAGGACGGCGAGCTGTTCATCGACGGCCGAGACATTCGGGGACTGGACCTTGAGTCGTACCGGCAGAACATCGGCCTGGTGCCGCAGGAGCCGTTCCTGTTTTCTGGCACGGTGCGCGACAACATTCGCCACGCTCGCCCGGAGGCAAGCGACGAAGACGTATCCGCTGCAGCGATCCGCATCAGCAGCGGCGACTGGTTGGCCGATCTCCCTGAGGGCCTCGAGCCCGACGTGGGCGCACGCGGGGCCAGCCTTTCGAGGGGGCAACGACAGCTGGTCGCGCTGGCGCGCGTGCTGCTGAAAGACCCAGCGATCTTCATTCTCGATGAGGCAACTGCTAGCGTTGACCCGTTCACGGAACTCCAGATCCAAGAAGGACTGGAGGTAATTATGCGCGACCGTACGGCCATCGTCATCGCCCACCGGCTGTCGACGGTCAAGAATGCGGACCGGATCATCGTCATGAACCAGGGCGAGATCATCGAGGAAGGCACCCACGACCACCTGATGGCCGCGGGCGGCTACTACTCAGAATTGTACAACACGTACTTCCGCCACCAGTCGCTGGAGTACATCGAGCGCGCCACCACCGACCTCGTCGAGTAGCTGGGCGTTCACCGTAGCGGCTGGCGTGCCCTCCAGCCGCAGGTGCTTGCGCGGAACTTTCTCAGCGAGTGCGTCCGGCTGCAAGCTCCCGTCGGCACGGCCCTGGCAGGGGACACGACAACGCGCTCCCGCTTGGCGCCGCGGCCGTGGCCCGGTGACCTGGCTTGCGGCGCTGCGTCAGGCGGCCGCGCTGCTGCCCGGTCGATGTCCAGGTCCGGTTGGCCTCGGCTCGCTCCCCGCCCACAGAGCGAGTATAATCGTAGAAGCCGGTCAGTTCACGAAGGCAGGGTAACCTTCGACGCTGCGGTGCAGCGCTGCCAGAAGAGGGAGGCATGCGATGACGAAGTATGTCGGGATTCTGACCGCCGGCGGGGATAGTCCCGGTCTGAACGCGGCCATTCGCGCCGTTGGGCGGGCGGCGCAGGGCGTGCACGGCATGCACGTCATCGGCTTTCGGGATGGCTTCCGCGGCCTGATGCAGAACCGCACGATGCGGTTGGAGGGCCCCACGCTCTCGGGCATCCTCACCCGTGGGGGTACGATCCCTGGCACCAGCCGCGACAAACCGCACCGCATGGCGGTCGGCGGTCAGGAGCTGGATATGACCGAGGTGATGGTTGACACGTACAACAGCCATCACCTGGACGCCCTTGTGTGCCTGGGGGGTGGAGGAACTCAGAGGAGCGCCTACCGTCTGGCGCAGAAGGGGCTCAACATCGTCACGCTGCCTAAGACGATCGACAACGACGTGGCAGCGACTGACGTCTGTTTCGGCTTCGACACGGCCCTGGGCGTCGCCACCTCAGCCCTTGATCGCCTCCACAGCACCGCCCACAGTCACCACCGTATCATCGTGGTGGAGATTATGGGGCACAACGCCGGCTGGCTGGCCTTGGGCGCCGGCATCGCTGGCGGTGCAGACGTCATCGTGATCCCGGAGATCGCCTACGATGTGAGCAAGATCGCTGAAGCCATTCTCCGTCGCAGCAGAGGAGGCAAGCACTTCAGCATCGTTGCAGTATCCGAGGGCGCCGCCCCGAAGGATGCGGACGAGCAGGACGGAGCAGACGACGCGTGCTACGAGGCGGGCAGTTCGATGTCTGCCGAGCTTCGCAGACTCACGGGAGGCAGCACGCTGCGGCTTGCCCGGCAGCTCGAGGAACGTACCGGGCTTGAGTCGCGGGTCACGATTCTGGGCCATGTGCAGCGCGGCGGCGCGCCGTCCGCGGGGGACCGCCTGCTGGCCACTAGGCTGGGCACCGCCTGTGCGACCCTCATAGACGAGGGTACCTACGGCGTGATGGTCGCCGCACGTGGCGAGGGCACAGAACCCGTTCCGCTTGCAGAGGTGGCGGGCAGACGCCGGACCGTGCCTCTCGATCACTCTTGGATCGAGAGCGCTCGTGCCGTGGGCACGAACCTGGGCGATTAGGGCGCGTCAGCGAGCCACTGTACGCTCGGACGCAGCCCGAGCCCGTCGATCAGGTCGTTGAGCTCGGTATCGGTGAGCGTCCGGCCCTTGTCAGCGTAGGCGGTCAGCGCCGCCTCCAGCACGTTGGTGCCAAAGGACCGCCCCTCATAGCGTGGCGTCGTGGTGATCAGAAGGCGAACCCCACGACCCCGCAGCAGCTCCAGATTGGCGCGCGTTGTCGTATTGGTGACGACTGTCTTGCCGTGCAGATCGGGTGGCAGGTACTTCCGCATGATCAGGAAATCACCCGCGATCAGATCCGCCTCCTCGAAGTAGCGAAGGTGCCTGGGGTCATCCTCGGTTCCAGAGCTGCCGTAGAACAAGAGACCCATCGGGAAGTAGCTGACCAACGGAAACATCACGCGCGCCACGCGACGGTACTGTGGTATCCCGCGCAAGGCGACGGGTAGCCCCAGCGCGACCATGAAGTCGCCAATGACTATGTGATCGCTGACCTCTGCCACAGCCTCAGCGAGACCGAGACGGTCGACGGCCACCGGCACCAACGCGTGGCGGAAGCGGGGGCGACAACCCAACTCCGGTTCGGCAAGATCGAATACGCGCCGTTCGAGCGTGTGCTTCAGACCGCGGCCGTCCACCACGGGTGTGTGGCGTACATTCTCCACAAGTCGCAGCGCTGTGTTTAGCGGGTACTCGCGGGTGTCCAGCCGCAGATACAGATCAATCCCGCCCACTCCGAGGGCGCTGACCTTGCCATCGAGTTCGGTGAACAGACGCCGCGCCTTCTCCACATCGCCGTCGGTACCGATTCGCTCGACGGACACGGGCTCGCCCCCTCTGACCAGGTTCTTCCCATACAGGTCATTGTACTGGACGGGTCGACCGCGCCAAGCAGACCGGTGCATCCAAGTCTTGGAGCCAATGCGCAGTGCGACCCAGTGACCCTACGCCACACGGTGACCCTTCGTCGCCCAGTCCCCGGAATGCGCGCTAGTTCGCCAGTCATACGTGTGGAGCGGTGGAGGCCCGCCCCCTAGCTGGAACACACCCAATCAGCCCAACGCACGCCGCAGAAGGCCTGAATGCGGGGCCATCTCCGTGCTCGTGGCCGGTACGGCCAGGTGAGGCCCAAGCACGGAGGCAGAGCTCTGCGCGCGAGATGTTGAGGAACCCGGCGAATGTGGTACAATAGTGGCGCGCTCGAGCTAGCCGCGCCTCCGCCACAGGGGGCTCTTGTCGGCAAGAAGTCTGCCCTGTTGCGGCCCAACAAGGCCGTGGAAGCCACGGCCGCTCGGACAGCCTCGCGCTGAGACAACCTCGACGCTCGGAGCACAAGGGGGATCACCATCGGTATGTCAAGCACAGAAGGCGGGCCACCGGGCCTGCCATCGGGCCAGCAGCGGGACCAGGGCGGGGAGAGTAAAGGGGAGCCCCAGATACCTCCGGCGCTGCCAATCCTGCCTCTCAGGGGCCTGGTAGTCTTCCCACTGAACCTAGTCCCAATCCGCGTTGGCCAACCCAGGTCAGTGAAGCTGATTGAGGATGTTGTCAGCGACGGGCAGTTGCTCGGCCTCGTAGCAAGCCACGATCCCGAGCTGGAAGCTCCCGGACCGGATGAAGTCTACCGAGTTGGGACCGCTGCGGCTGTGCACCGGTTGTTCAAGTCATCGGATGGCACAATCACGCTGATCATGCAAGGTTTGATGCGCATCCGGGTGGAGGAGTTCACTGCCGAGGAGCCTTATCTGATGGCCCGCGTCTCCGCGCTGCCAGAGCGAATCGAGCGCTCCACGGAGATTGAGGCGCTGCAACGCCACATCCGGGAGAAGTTTGCGCGGCTAACGGAACTCGCGCCAACTGTGCCCGAGGAAATGGGCAAGATGATCTCCGAGGTCGATGATCCCCTGCAGCTCGCCTACGCCGTTGCCACGCACATCAAGGTCGATCTGGAGCGCTCGCAAGCGCTGCTAGAGCTCGACAGCCTCAGCGAGAAGCTGCGCAGTGTGCTCGATCTCCTGACCCAGGAGCTCGAGGTTCTGGAGCTTGGGCACAAGATCCAGAGCGAAGCCCAGTCGGAGATGGAGAAGACGCAGCGGGAGTACTTCCTCCGCGAGCAACTCAAGGCCATCCAACGCTCGCTAGGCGAGTTGGATGAGCAGCAGATGGAGGTCGAGGAATTCCGTGCCAAGATCGAGGACGCCGGAATGCCGGAGGAGGCAGAGAAGGAGGCTCGGCGCGAGCTCGACCGGTTAGGCCGGCTTCCCACCGCTGCTGCCGAGTACGGGGTAATCCGTACCTACCTGGATTGGCTTACCAGCCTGCCCTGGAGTATCGAGAGCGAGGATGATCTGGACATCGCGCACGCTCGCGGGGTGCTGGACGAGGATCACTACGATCTGACTGAGATCAAGGAGCGGATTCTGGAGTACTTGGCCGTCCGCAAGTTGCGAGAGGATCGCAAGGAAGAGCGTGAGGCCGTCGAGCCGACCGATCTCATCCGCCGCGAGCGAGAGGGCGTGATCCTGTGCTTCGTGGGCCCCCCTGGCACCGGCAAGACCAGCCTTGGGCAGTCGATTGCGCGGGCTTTGGGGCGCAAGTTCGTTCGCCAATCGCTCGGCGGGATCAGGGATGAGGCAGAGATACGCGGCCACCGCCGGACGTACATCGGCGCGTTGCCCGGGCGCATTATGCAGGCACTGCGGCGAGTCGAGTCGCGGAATCCCGTGTTCATGCTCGACGAGGTGGACAAGCTTGGGACCGACTTCCGAGGCGACCCGGCATCCGCTCTCTTGGAGGTTCTTGATCCCGAGCAGAACCGCGAGTTCCGAGACCACTACCTGGACGTGCCATTTGACCTATCCAGAGTGATGTTCATCACGACGGCCAACCTGTTGGACCCAATCCCGGCGCCACTCCGAGATCGGATGGAGATCCTGCATCTCTCGGGGTACACGGAGACGGAGAAAGTCCGCATCGCCCACGGCTACCTGGTTCCACGCCAACTCCGAGAGAACGGCCTGCGGCTCGGGGAGTTAAGCTTCACGGACGGCGCCCTTCGCCGGATCATCCGCGACTACACGCGTGAGGCGGGGGTTCGCAACCTTGAGCGGGAGATGGGGCGCGTCTGCCGGAAGGTGGTGACTCGCATCGCTGAAGGGTGCACCGAGCCGGTGCGGGTGACAATGAGAAGTATCCCCGATTTCCTGGGGAAGCACCGCTTCTTCCCGGAGACGATGCTCCGTACGAGCGTGCCTGGGGTCGCCACGGGGTTGAGCGTCACGTTCGCCGGTGGCGCGATCATCTACTGCGAGGCCACGAAGATGCGCGGCAGCAAGGGATTCCTGGTCACAGGGCAACTGGGAGATGTCATGAAGGAATCTGCCCAGGCGGCACTGAGCTACGTGCGTGCCAACGCCAGCGAGCTCGGAATCCCGGAGGAGACGTTTGAAGAGGCAGACATTCACCTGCACGTGCCGGCCGGCGCAGTGCCGAAGGATGGCCCATCTGCAGGCGTCACAATGGCCACAGCACTGGCCTCGCTGCTGACTGGGAGGAAAGTGCGCAACAACATCGCAATGACGGGCGAGATCACATTGCGGGGCCAGGTGCTTCCGGTCGGAGGGATCAAAGAGAAGGTGCTCGCGGCTCACCGGGCTGGCCTTGAAGCCGTCATACTTCCCAAGCTCAACGAGAAGGACCTTGAAGACATTCCGGACGAGGTCCGCCAGAGCCTCAAGTTTGTGCTCGTTGACCAGATCGATCGTGTGTTCGAGACCGCGTTGACTCCGGACGGCCAAGCCCAGCGGAAACACGGACGGGTGAAACGCTCATCTAGCCCGGACCCGGCGGCTGTGCCGCCCGCCGCAGGGTCGGCCGCACAACCCATCCCCTAGCCTGGCGGACGATAGGACGGAACTGATGGCAAGACGTAGAAAAGGCCAGCGTAACTGGGCACGCGTGGATCTTCACCTCCACACGCCTGCCTCCACAGACTTCCTGGAGCCAAACGTCTCCTACCTTGACATCCTTCAAACGGCTGAGAGCAAAGGCCTGGAGATTATCGCCTTCACCGATCACAACACCGTCGCCGGCTATAGGCAGATGGAGGAGGAGATCGAGGCCCTGGAGCTGCTCGAGCGGCTGGGGCGATTGCAGCAGAACGAGAAGAAGCGGCTTGGTGACTACAGGCGAGTGCGTGAGCGCGTTCTGGTGCTTCCCGGGTTCGAGTTCACAGCCACCCTAGGATTCCACGTATTGGGCATCTTCTCGCCAGAAACGGGCGTGCGGGAGCTTGAGTACATCCTTCGCCAACTGAATATCCCGCCGGATTCGTTGGACGCCGGGAGCACCCAGGTAGGTGCAACGTCCGACGTGTTAACAGCGTACCAGGTCATCGACGATGCAGGCGGCATCGTGATCGCCGCCCACGTCAATACCGCACACGGGGTGGCAATGCGAGGGAGGGGGTTCGGCGGTCAGACTCGTATCGCGTATACTCAAGATTCGCACCTTCACGCGCTGGAAGCAACCGATCTGGAGAGCAACGCGCGCCGCTCCACAGCGCGCTTCTTCGATGGATCACGTCCCGAGTACCCACGACGGATGCACTGCATCCAGGGCTCCGATTGCCACCGGCTGGTGAAGCACCCAAGCGATCCCAAACACCTCGGAGTTGGTGATCGGGTCACGGAGATTCTCCTCGGTGAGGTCAGCTTCGCGGCGCTGCGGGAGGTCTTTCTTGGTAACGACTTCGCCCGCACGCGGACCTATCATGCAGCCAAGGCGCCGGTCGACTTCATTCAGGCCGCGCGCGAGGAGGGCCCCTCGATCATCCAGGCCTTCCACTCTGGCTACACGCGCCGCGGTGGGCGCCTCTACGCGATACTGGCCGACATATGTGCCTTCGCAAACACCAACGGCGGCACGATCTTCATCGGTGCAAGCAATGACCCGAAGGAGGATCCGGCTGGCGTGAGTGATCCCTCGAGCGTGATGAAGACAATCCGGGAGGAACTCGAGCGGCGCCTTACGCCACCGATCGAGATCACTCTGGATCGCCAGGAGACTCAAGGTGCGAAGGTGGTGCGTTTGGTTGTGCCCAGAGGGTCGGATCCACCGTATGCGATTGACGACAACAAGATCTATGTGCGCAGCGAGTCTGAAACCGGCCTGGCAGTGCGCGACGAGATCGTGAACCTGGTGATGCGAGCGATTCACGTTCCCGCCAGCGCTTCAGTGGAGGAGTTGACAAGCCGCGTCGACCCACCGAGGACTGGGGTGGAGGTGATCGAGACCGAGGAGCGTGGGGGCACGCGCTACCACAAGCTGCGCGACCTTCGCAACGGCAACATCGTCAAGAACGTCACCCGGCAGTCGGCACGGCGCCTGTGGCACTACGCCATCTCGCAGGTTGAGAGCAACCCGACAGATCCCGACAAGATCGATTGGCACGGTGACGTTGGGATTCTCAGGCAGCGCGAGCGCAGCGGCAAGAAGCGCTACGACCTGGTCCAGCGGGAAGGCGGCCGCGTACGATGGTACTACGGGGTGACTGATGACGGCATCCACGGCGTGTGGGCACAGCTTGTGGGTCTGGAAGCGGACGACTAGCCGACCAACACCCGACAGACGGATGACAAGCAGCAGGATCCTGCGCGCCGCCGCCAGCCCTGCCTGGGTGCGGGCCTGGGCAGGCTGAGGCTCCGTGTCATCGTTCTCGCGGACAACTCTTCCCATCATCGCGGAACACGCCCCCAGTTCCAGGTGCCCGCGTCCGTCTGATCATCTCCCGCGACCCGTTCTGTCGCGGCCCCACATGGCCCGCCGCCCCTCGACTGGCCACCGCTGTGGCGGTCAGCCACGTATTCGGCGTCGGCGCTCCGTCGACGCCGTTTTCCCGCTGAAGACGCCTGCCTGCGGCTTCGTCGGTTGCGGCGTACGCACCCGTTGGCACAGCAGCGCCGGTCCTGGAGCGCCGCCGCTTGGGCAGACCGGCCGCTTCTGCACACCGACCTGCTTGCACTCGGAACCGGTGCTGGACAGAGAGCTATGAAGCAGCCCGCCAAGGCCGTCGAGTGGATCCTACTGGCCCTCATCCTTCTCTTGGCCGCAACGCTTCGCTTGACCCGGCTTGACCTGATCGAGTTCAAGTTCGACGAAGCTACGACAGCACGGAGTGCCCTGCGGATCGCCCGAGAGGGACATCTGCCCGCACTGGGAATGGTGAGCTCGCAGGGCCCTCACAACCCGCCGCTGACGAGCTACTTTCTAGCTC
>JAUVSX010000462.1 GCA_030596915.1 Chloroflexota bacterium
GCACTTCAGGACGCAGACCACACGCCGTGCTGCTTCATGAGCTTCAGTGCGCTTCGTAAGCGCCACAATGAGGACCGTTACGCGGTGGCCCTGGCGGAGCTGGAGTTGGGCCTCGATACGATGCTCTTCATCCCCACGGCGCCGCGTCCTGAGCGTCCTGACCACCCCGATCTGCGCGGGCTGCCGGTGCGCTTCCATCCGGAGGTGAAGACAGCGGAGTGGCGCGACAAGGGGTCCGGTGGGCGCGACGTGCTGCACAAGGAGACCACCACCCCTGGCGGCACACTCACGACGAGCGTGCGACTTTCCGAAGACTGGCCGCATGGCGACCACATACCGTTCGTCGACGACTACCAGGTCCCGCGGGTGGAGAAGCCGCTGATCACCCGGGCGGAGGATCTGGATGCGCTCCAGTACATGCTGCTACCTCCCAACGAAGCGGATGTCGGCGCGTTCGCCGACGAGGTCCGCGAGGCGCAGGCGTTTGCGGGGGAGTACGGCGTGCTGCTGGCCGGTGGTTGGGGCGTCGGCATGGACATGGCGAACTGGTTGTGCGGGATGCAGAACCTGATGATCCTGATGATCGAGCAGCCGGAACTGGTGACCGACCTCCTCGAGATGATTCACGTCTGGAACAAGGAACGGATGAAGGTTGTGCTGTCCGCTCCGGTCGACCTGTACATCCGGCGAGCCTGGTACGAGGGCTGCGACTTTGTCACACCCCGGTTCTACCGAGACGCGATCCTGCCCAGGCTGAAGGCCGAGGTGGCGCTGGCCCACGCGTATGGCGCCAAGTTCGGCTACATCTGCTCGAGCGGAACCAGGCCTATGCTCGACTACCACACAGAGGCCGGAATCGACGTGCTTATTGGTGTCGACCCGATTCAGGGCACGTACACGGACATGCCGCTGATGAAAGAGAAACTCGGTGGGCAAACGTGTCTGTGGGGTGGCGTTTCGGGCGCCGTGACCGTGGAGATGGGGACCGAGGAGGAGGTACGGACTGCGGTCCGCCACGCGATTGAGACGCTGGGTCCCACGGGCCATATTCTCTCTCCCATAGACAACATCACCGTGGATGCGCCGCTCACGTGGCGTAACATCGATATCTTCATCGACGAGTGGCGGAGGCGCTGGTGACGAGCATCGGAGAGATCGTCCACAGGATCCTCGCGCTGCGCGAGCAGGGCACGCAGATAACGCTGCTCGCCGTCTGCCCCAACTCCGACGCGGTGCTCGAGGCGGCAGTTGTGGCCGCCGCGGCCAATGACACACCGATGCTGTTCGCAGCCACGCTGAACCAGGTCGATCGCGACGGCGGGTACACCGGGTGGACGGCGCGTGAGTTGGTGGCGCGGATGACGGAGCTGGCCCGCAAGCACGGCTGCACGGCGCCCCTCTACCCGTGTCTCGATCATGGCGGGCCCTGGCTCAAGGATGCCCACACCCGCGCAGGTCTGAGCCTTGAGGAGACGATGACTGAGGTTAAGGCATCGCTCACGGCCTGCCTGGCGGCAGGCTACGGGTTGCTGCACGTCGATCCGACAGTGGACCGAACGCTCCCCAAAGATCAACCGCTGGAGATCGACGCAGTCGTCGACCGCACGGCCGAGCTGATCGCCCACGCTGAGGCGGAGCGGGAAAGGATGGGGCTTCCGCCGGTGTCGTACGAGGTGGGCACGGAGGAGGTCCACGGCGGCCTCGTCGATATGGACAACTTCGGCCGGTTCCTCGATGGCCTGCGCGCGCGTCTGGACAGTACGGGACTGGCCCACGCCTGGCCCTGCTTCATCGTCGGCAAGGTGGGCACCGATCTGCACACGACGGACTTCGACCCCACGAGCGCCCGAAGGCTGTTCGAGCGGGTCGCGCCGTTGAGCTCGCTGGTCAAGGGCCACTACACGGACTGGGTGGCTAACCCCGCCGATTATCCCGCGACGGGCATGGGAGGCGCCAACGTCGGTCCTGAGTTCACGGCGACGGAACTCGCTGCGCTGCGCGACCTTTGCGAGCGCGAGAGGAAGCTGGCGGCGAGCCGGCTGGACGTGGAAGCGTCCGGGTTTGAGGCAAGCCTCAAGGCAGCCGTCGTCGAATCGAACCGCTGGCGGAAGTGGCTCACGCCGGCGGAGGCCCTGGAAACCGAGGGGCGCGGCTTCGACGCGCTGGTGCCCGACCGGCAGGAGTGGCTTGTCTCGACGGGCGCGCGGTATGTATGGACGCGCCCCAGCGTGCTAGCGGCGCGCGGTCGGCTGTACGCGAACCTGAGCACGGAGATGCCTGACCCCAACGGATTCGTCGTCGATCGCATCGCCAAGAACATCCAGGCGTACGTCGACGCGTTCAATCTGAGGGACGCGGCGCCGCTACTGGTGGGTTAGGCCAGGACTGGATCTGTATACCCCTCTTGACGGACCCAGCACCGCTGTGGAACAGACGGTGCTGGCTGTAGACGGCGCCGGGGAAGCGGGCGCCAACAGCCAGCTCGTGGACTCAGCGCGACGCAATCGGACTGGCACTCCTACGAGATCGCTGAGACGCTGCCTCCCTGTTCGTAGTAACCGCTTCAGCGCTTCCCCACGGGCGACAGAACGGCTGAAGGCCGAAGCCAACGGCTGACGCCGTTACTACGAACCCAAACTACGTCCTCTGGGCGGTGGCTTCGGCGCGGAATGGAATCCGCGGCTACCCTGCCACGATTGCGCCAAGCCACCGTCCCGGGGGCGTCGCTGACGAACCGCCCTGTGCAGAGCGCCCTAAGGGAATGGCAGTCCTACAAGTTCGCTAAGACGCTGCCTCCGTGTTCGTAGTAACCGCTCCAGCGGCTCCCCACGTGCGACAGAACGGCTGAAGGCCGAAGCCAACGGCTGACGCCGTTGGTGCGAACCCAAGATACGTCCTCCGCGTCCAGGCCTCAACGTGGATCCCAAAGGACTGCCAGCCCTACGAGTTCGAGGGTGCGGGCGCATTTTCCTCCCCACCCGCTGAGTGGACGCTTGGCGGATTCGAAAGTACACTCGGCGCCAGAGATCGCACCGGCGCGCGCGACCTGGTGCGAGGATGAGGTGAGCCTGATGTCAGAGGAGACGACACCGGCCCGGCGGGGCCCGCTTCGACTGCTGCTTGGTATGATCGTGCGGCCTCGCGCCACGCTGGAGTACCTCCGGGAGCACAGCACGCGTGCCTGGTGGGTGCCAGCTATCCTGGCCGTGGTGCTGGCCGCCGCGCCCATCGTCGTCGCCGGGCCGATAGTAGCTCGCGAGACGCGCGAGGCAATACTCGCGACCCAGGAAGA
>JAUVSX010000159.1 GCA_030596915.1 Chloroflexota bacterium
ACTTCGAAGTATCCCGGCACTGGGATGTCCCAGTCCAAGCGCAGCATCGGGATGTCGCGCAGCACAGCATTCTCCCTCCGCGGCCCCCTACGCGGCAGTCGACGCTCATCCTGCCTGATCCGCATCAGGATCCGTCCCACCGTCGAGATGCTGACCTGTTCCAGCAGGACCAGCAAGCTGTCGCTCACCTCCATTTCCCCGTGTCGTGCCAGATGCTCTGCCACCCACACCAGGTTCGGCGTCAGCCGCTCCGCACAGATGTTGTCCAAGCTCTCACTGATCACCCGCAACGCATCGTCCACTTCACCTCCATACTTGCGCCCTCGCCCGCCCTGACGTGGTCGCCGCTTTCCATCCCCTTTCATCAGTCGGATCAGGTACTTCCGATCGTACTCCGTTATCGCTTTGATCTCATCCATGAGCCGACCCTTCTCCTTGCGGCCCTCCTTGGCATACCGCCCCTTCATCATCCTCACGTACTTGCGTCGTTCATCTACCGTCATTTTCTCGTCTGTGGACATGTTCCCTCCGGTGACATTTTCAGATGAGTGAACAATACCACTTTAGTGACATTTTACGTGAGTGAATGCGGGGGCTTCCCTCCAAATAACGAGCGTGGTATACTCCGCCGCGAGGCGGCACGTGTGGACCAGCATCCCCTGACAAGACTACGCGAAGCGCTGGTGGGCACGCTCGATCACGACCAGTTGATCGAGTTGTGCGCCGGCATGGGGTTGCAGGACGAGGGGTTGCAGCACGAGACATGCGAAGGACTGGCCTCTCAGCTTGTCGGCCGCGCCACGCGGCAGGGCCGCCTGAGCGATCTGATCCAGATGGCAAGGGAGGCTGAACCCGCCCCTGTCTGGGATGAGATTGAGGTCCCACGCGGCGTGCGCGGGGCTTGGACGCTCCGCCACCAGCTTCCGGCCCGCGTTCAGGGTTTCGTGGGGCGCGACGATGAGACGCGGCGCGTGACGGAGCTGCTGAAGACCAAGCCGGCGGGCACCGTGATCTATGGTAGGGGAGGTGTCGGCAAGACGAGCTTCGCCGTCCACCTGGCTCACCACATCGCGGATCGCTACCCCGATGCCCAGATCGTCGTTCAGATGGGGGGGAGCTCGGGGCAACCCCTTGGCCCACTGGATGCTGCAGAGCGCATAATCCACGCTTTCGAACCCACACGGAGGCTCCCCAGCCACGCGGATGAGTTGCGTAGTCTCTACATTCACGCTCTTACGGGACAGGACGCCATAGTCCTCCTCGATGACGCTGCTAGCGCCGACCAGATCTCGTTCCTTACGCCGCCCACCGGCGCCGTGTTGCTTGTCACGGCGCGCCGGCCTCTGTCCTCAGCGGACCTGAGTCTGGTCCACTTGGGCGCTCTGACGGCTGGTCAGGCGATGGACCTGCTAGTAGGCACGATAGGAGCGGGCGCCGCCGCCAACGAACTGGACCGCATTACAGCTCTGTGTGGACGGTTGCCTCTGGCGCTCAAGATCGCGGGGGGTCTGCTTGCCCTCCACCCTGACTGGAGCACCACGTACCTTTCCCGCGAGTTGATCGAGGAACGGAGGCATCTGGCCAGTCTCAGGTTCGAGGATGCCGAGGTGGAGGCAGCCCTGGCCTTGGCCGTGGGACAGATGATTCTGAGATCCCCTGACCTGGCATCCCGGTGGCAGATGCTCTCCTTGTTCCCCGCCCCGTTCGACCTGATCGCGGCCGCAACCGTCTGGGACGTGACGGAGCCCCAGGCGTTGGCCGACCTGAGCGATCTTGTTGCCCGCGGTCTGATACTCCACGATCCACAGGCGGGGCTGTACGACCTGCACGAACTGATACGTCCCGCCGCCGAGGAAGCATTCAGCTACGAGGAGACTGACGGCGCGGGCGATGGCGAGCCGTTGCTTCGCTTCGTGCAGCGTGTGCGCGCGAGGTTTGGCTGGGACCCGGAGCGAAGGCGCATGGACCGGGCGACGACGCGGCACGCAGATCACTACCTGGCGATAGGCGCGATGGCGAGCGAACGCTACCAGGAGGGCGGGGAGCGAACGCTCGAGGGTCTCCGCGTGTTCGATTCGGCCTGGCCCCACCTGCAGGAAGCGCGGACGCGGATGAAAACCTGCGGGGACAGGACCGCGGCGCGATGGCTATCGGACCTCTCCCGGAAGATGGCTCCCGTGCTGGGGCAGAGGCTTCCCCCGCAGCAGCGCATACCCGTCCTGGAAGGCGCCGTGACAGCAGCCACGCAGATCGGTGATCGCCGGAGTCAGGCAAGTCATCTGGGAAACCTTGGGCTTGCCTACGCTGATATGGGCGAGCCGCAGCGGGCCGTCGCGTTCCACCAGCAGGCGCTAATCATCGCTGCCCGGCTGCGCGACCGGCGCGCCGAAGGCACCCAGCTCAGTTACCTTGGCTACGCCTACCTGCATCTGGGAGAGCCGGAGCAAGCGATCGACTGCTACCAGAAGGCCCTCGAGATCCACCAGACGATGGGTGACAAGCGTGCAGAGGCAGCGAACCTGACCGGACTCGCGGCTGCGCATAGGGAGTTGGGGGACACCCGGCAAGCCATCGGGGAGTACGAACGGGCGCTTACGATCGCCCGGCAGATCGGCGACAGACGAGCCGAGGGCGCACACCTCGGAAATCTTGGACTAGGCTACCGGCAACTCGGCGATACTGAGCGCTCGATCGAGTACTTCGAGCAAGCTCTGGCAATCGCACGGCGGATCGACGACCGCCAGCGGGAGAGCGCCGCCCTGGGCAACCTTGGCCTGGCCTAGGGGACATTGGGAGATGTGCAGCGGGCGCAGGCCTGCCACCGGCAGGCTCTGGCAATCGCCCGGCAGACAGGAAGCCTGCGCGAGCAAGAGATCCACCTGGGCAACCTGGGCGTCGCCTGCGCTGCGCTCGGACATCGGGAGCGTGCCATCGCGCACTTTCAGGAGGCACTCGCGATCGCCCGCCAGGTGGAAGATCGAAGCGGCGAGGCCAATCTCTCGTGGAGCCTGGGGTTGCTCGTCGAGTGGACCGATCCGGTGCGCGCGGCCCAGCTGATGCGCGCGCGCGTCGAGCTCAGTGAGGACGCTGGCGACCGCGATGCCAAAGCCCTCGGAGAGCGGCTCCTCATCGTCCAAGCGCGGGCGCAGGCCCGGCAACGTGACCGCCGATCCAGGCGTCGCAGCGGATCCTCGCGAGGCCAGGCCCCCGGCTCCGCAGAACCCGGCTAGGCGCCCGGAGACTCTTTGGGTCCAGCGCTCAAACGGCGGCCGCAGGACACGCCCCGCCACCCACGCGGCTCGCCACGCCTGAGCTGTCCGGTGCATCTCTCGCTTGCTCGCCCTCGCTGAAGATCCGGCAGCCACGCCTTCCCGTTGCTCGTTCCCTGATCTCTCCAGCCTCGTCTCACTCTTGGCGACTGGGAAGGATTCGCGCGAGCCGCGAGGCTGGCGCCCAGCGGCAGGTGCTGGTTCAATGCGGCGGGGCAGCGCACTGCGAGGCCACGCATTTGGACAGCCATGCCCGGATGCCAGGGAGATGCTGACCATAGTGCCGGTACGCATCGTCAGCAATGCACTGCCAAAGCGGGCGGCGCTGTCCCCAACGAGGACGAACGAACCACCCTGTCGCCTCGACGTCCATCAGCATCTTCTCATCCAGCGCTTGGACCGCATCCAGGAACTGCTGGAATACCCGCCAGAGTCGCGCAGCACGGTGGCGAAAGAATCCGCCACGCTCCGCACCCTGATGCGCGCATTGCGCCCGTCAAGGTCCGGGTCACCGAGGTCCGCGAAAACGAAGGCCTGGCCGCGCGACGCAGCCGCCAGCCACTCGACAAGCCCACGCTCGTAGGCGGTGACGTGGGCGACGACGTCCTTCAGCGATCACTCGCCAACCACGCCCGACTGCAGGGCCAAACTTTGGCCAACGCTGCTGATCAGCGCTCGCCACTTCGCGCGCTCCGACCTCATTGTGGCAATCAAGTCGTGCTCTTCCATCCGTGGGCCCTGCCGAAGACCTCTCCAGTCTAATGATCAGCCGGTTGCACGTTGCCATCCGCCCGGGATGGCCTATCCGCCTTTCAGCAACCCGGCTCACCGAGATGCCCGCAGCAATCCTGGCGCAGGGCAACGCGCCGCCACAAGTTGCGCACGAGCTTGGCGAGCTTCTCGCCCAAGGGCATCGGCTGGTCGAGGTTAGTCAGGAAGTCTCTGGCCGACGGTCTGCTGGACATTGTGCCCCCTTCTATAGATCGCGCCGTAGCTACAAGTCAGATGGCGGCCAAGCTCGCGGCGCCAGCATCGGTTGCTAAGGTGGTGCGCGCACAGCCTACGAGCGATCAGTAAATGCCCAGCGTCACGAACGACGTGTTCTGCCCCAGCACGGTTATCGAAACGCCCACGTTCACATCGCCCTTCTCGTACACCAACATCGTGAAGCGGCCGTCATCGGTCGTCACGGAGCTGGTGGGCCGCCACCCCCGGTCCGACATCTCACGTTGGTAGAAGTCGCGCACCTCATCAATGCCAGCGGGCACTGTGTAGGTCAAGGTCTCATCAATGTCCCTGCTACCCCACGCGTCCGGCATAATCGGCACTCCGTTCCAGAATTCCGTGGGAGGAACGGTTGGCGAAGGCGTAGGGGTCTGCGTCGGAGTGCTCGTAGGTGTCGGGGTCTGCGTCGGAGTATTTGTCGGTGTCGGAGTCTCCGAGGGGACAACAGTCTTGGTTGGCGGGGAAGTTGGATCGAGCGTTGCGAGGCGCGCACTCAGGTCCCGCGTGGCCCTCGGCGTCAAGACTCGCGTTGGCGTGAGAGTTGGTGACGATGTGGGCGAACACGTCGGCGATCGGGCGCACGTTGGCGTCGAGACTCGCGTCGGCGATGGGGTAGCGGTCGGCTCAGAGGTGGACTCGGGACTCGATGATGCACCACAGCCGGAGAGCGTGGTGGCGATGAGGAATAGAAGTAGCAGGAATCGCGCGATTCGTGCCCCCAGAGTGCCCACTTCCGCAGCGCCTCGCTCTCGCCCAGGCCGATATCCCCGTCCAAGTTCTCCCACACAGCCTCCGCAATCTCATAGCCCGCCGCAGACGGGGCGGAATCATACCACAGATCGACCAGTCCGGTAGGTGCTGACCCATAGAGGTCTGCCACCAGTGGGGGCAACGACTGGCGACCGGCGCGGCGCCGGGTATACTCCGCCGCGGGATGCCAATTGGCAAACACTCGACCGATGAGGAGATACGATGGACTACAGAGAGCACAACTGGACGCAGATACCGGACCTCGCAGGGCGAGTGGCCGTCGTGCCGCTCGGATCAATGGAACAGCATGGACGGCATCTGCCGCTGCTGACCGATTCGATGATCGGGACCGAGATGGTGCGCCGCGCACAGGCGGAACTGGGAGACAGGGCCATATTCCTGCCAATGCTGTGGCTGGGCGCGTCGGACCATCACCGCCGGTTTCCCGGCACGATCACGTTGAACGTCGAGACGTACACGCGCGTCGTCTCCGACGTGGTGGAGAGCCTGGTGCGCAGCGGCTTCACACGCGTGCTCGTCCTGAACTCGCACGGCGGCAACATCCTCGCTGGAAAGCGCGCCGTCTACGACGTGCGTATGCGCCATCACGACCGGCGCGACCTCTGGCTCGTGTTCGCCACCTGGTATGAACTGGCGGCAGGCCAGATCGCCGCGCTCGACGAACTCGAGCAGAGACGCGTCAGCCATGCCAGCGAGCTCGAGACGAGCATGATCCTCCGACTGCGCCCCGAGCTCGTTAACATGGCGGCTGCCGCGGGCACCAACTTTGACTTCCCGTCCGCCTTCTACTCGCCGGATTCCAGGGGCGAGATGCGCGTCGCTGTCTACCCGCCGCTCGACGCCCGAACCGAGTCCGGGGCACTGGGACGCCCGGAGCTAGCGACGCCAGAAAAGGGGGAGACACTGTTCAGCGTGGCCGTCGCCGAGGTCGTCGCGCTGGTGCGCGAGATAGCCAGTTGGCCGGTCTTGGAACCTGCCTAGCGCACGGCATCTCGAGGGACCGTGCATCGCACTTCCCTCAGTGGCTGCAATCGTGGCCCCAATCGCGCCAATCTTGAGGACGACCGGTTCTATGTCCAGCCCGCGAGAACTGCGCTTTGGGCAGGCTACTCGGGAACATACGCGATCACGTCGATCTCGAAGGCGATCTCGCCAGCGAAGCTCACGCCGACCGTCGTTCGAGCCGGGGGCGGTCCGCTGCTGAAGTATTCCGCGTAGATCTGATTGAACGCTGCGAAGTCAGCCATATCCCCAAGGTAGGCGTTCACCTTGAGGGCGTTGGCCATTGACGTACCGGCCTCTTCCAAGATCGCCGAGACGTTCTCAAGCGCTTGCCTGACCTGCGCACGGATGCCGCCAGCGACGATCTGCCCAGACCTGGGATCCTGGCCTACCGTGCCGGCCGTGAACACCAACTGCCCGAATCGCATGGCCTGCGAGTAGTGGCCGCCGGGAGTCCCGGCCCGCTCAGTGGATACTGCTACCTTCTCCGCCATATTGTCCTCCTTGACCGGAACTCACGGCCAGCGGAGGGAGCCGAACGGCTCCCTCCAGCGAATCGGTGGGCAATGAGTCTTGCAGTACTGCCCCTTTCAGCCTGCCATCCAGACTAGCGCGCCCGCACTGCCGTTGCAGGCACCACCGCCCACTCCGTACCCGCGGCCACCGTTGCGGCGCTGGTCGTCTCCACCCCCGTCGGGCAAGTCCCCTTGCGGATGACGACGTTATCCACGTACGCGCCCTCGGGGAAGTTCGTGTCACCATCGCTCTGGAAGATGAGCGCCACCCACACCTCCGAGTCACCGACCACGCTCGCGAGATCCAGGGTGGCGCTCTGCCAGGCGGCGCCCGTGCTCCCAGAACCTCCTGAGCCAGAGAAGTTTGAGCCATCCGTGGAGTACCCCCACTTGATGAAGTCGTAGTCTACCTCGGTGTTCGCACGAAGCCGGAAGCTCATATCGGCCGCCG
>JAUVSX010000417.1 GCA_030596915.1 Chloroflexota bacterium
TACGCAGGGTCGTGGTATAAGCAGCAGCGGCGTTGGTCGCTACGGTTGGCGAGACCGAGCTTCCTTGCCACCTGCCCGATTCTACCTGTAGGAGACCATAGTATGAGCGCCAAAGACCCAAGAGGCCCTGCAAAGACCATCACTTCCGTTCCAGCGATACCGATCGAGGAAGTCGCCAGGCACCCGCGACCGGGCATGGCAGTCCCGGCCTCCTTCGCCTTCAGCCCCAACGATAGACTGATTGGGTACCTGTTCAGCCCGGAGGCGAGTCTGACACGCCAGAGCGGTGCCTTCGACCCAGAGAACGGGGAGCACAAGCCTCTGGGCGCGCCGCCGGACCGCGGCGCCACCGAGGAGAACGTATCTCTGGAGGAGGCGCTGCGGCGCGAGCGTCAGCGTCAGCTCGAGCTGGGCGTGACCCACTACGCCTGGGCAGAGCACGCCAATCGTCTGCTGATACCTCTGCAAGGCAGCATTTGCGTGCAGGATGGCCCCGATGCGCCACTGCGCGCGATCGTGGAACGGGACGAAAAGCCGGTCCTCGATGCCCAGTTCTCCCCTGACGGCAACTGGGTGGCCTATGTCCAGGATGCAGAGCTCTACGCGATACCCGCTGGAGGTGGTGATCCCCGCCAGATCACGCACGGCGCACGAGGAACGGGAAGGACGAACGGACTGGCCGAGTATGTTGCCCAGGAAGAGATGGACCGCAGCCGCGGCTTCTGGTGGTCACGCGACAGCGCCGGTATTGCGTTCGTCGAAGTGGACGAGACGCACATCCCCGTCTACCGCATCATGCATCAGGGGAAGGACGCGGTTGGCCAGGACGCTCAAGAAGACCACCGCTTTCCCTTTGCCGGCGAAGCCAATGCCAAGGTCCGGCTCGGGGTGGTGTCACTGGAGGGCGGCGCGCCCGTCTGGATGGACCTCGGTGACGATGGTGACATCTACCTCGCCCGGGTCCAGTGGCTGCCCGATGGCAGTCTCAGCGCGCAGATCGAGAATCGCGAGCAGACGGAACTAGAGCTTGTTCGCTTCGATCCGGACACGGGCCAGCGCCGCACTTGGGTCCGCGAGACGACCGAGGTTTGGATCAATCTTCACGATATGTTCAAGCCTCTGAAGGGCGGCGGAGGGGGCTTCATCTGGGCCTCGGAGCGCACCGGCTTCGCCCACCTATACCTGTATGATGATCAAGGCGATCTCGTACGACCTTTGACCGGGGGGCAGTGGGTCGTTGACGCGATTGCCGCCGTTGATGAGCAGCGGGATCAGGTCTACTTCACCGCGACCCGCGACGGTCCGACAGAACGCCACCTGTATGCGGTGTCATTCTCGGGCGGGGAGCCGCATCGAATCACGCACGAGCCGGGGATGCACACGATTGTCGCCGACCACGCTTGCGAGCGGTTCGTTGATGTCTGCAGTGCCCTCGACGGCCCGCCCACTGTGACCCTCCGTTCTCTGGCCGATGGCTCGATGATATGCACCATCTACGACGAGCGAGATCCGCGCATAGATGAGTGGGCGTTGGAGCCACCAGAGCTGGTCACCGTGCAGAACCGCGATGGAGTGACCCTGCATGGTGCCCTTTACGGGCCACCGCCAAGCTTCGGGCCAGGCCCTTACCCCGCCATCGTCAGCGTCTATGGCGGACCGGACGTCCAGTACGTGACGAGCGCGTGGCGGATGACCGCCGATTTGCGCGCCCAGCACCTGAGTCGCCTGGGGTTCCTGGTGTTCAAACTAGACAACCGGGGCAGCGCGCGTCGGGGACTCTACGTCGAGGGTGCCATCAGGCACCGCCTGGGGCACATCGAGGTACAGGACCAGATCGATGGGGTGAATTGGTTGATTGACAAGGGCCTGGCAGACCCCCACCGCGTCGGGATCTATGGCTGGAGCTACGGGGGCTATATGGCCGCTATGTGCCTGGCCCAGGCGCCCGATGTGTTCAAGGTCGCCGTTGCCGGGGCGCCTTGGGTTCATCCGGACGGCTATGACACGCACTACACCGAGCGCTATCTGGGCACACCTCAGTCAAACCCCCAGGGCTATCAGGAGAGCAGCGTGAGCACCCACGTCGAGGGCATCACCGGGAAGCTGCTGCTGATCCATGGGCTGATCGACGAGAACGTGCACTTCCGCCACACGGCGAGGCTGATCAATGCGCTTATCAGAGCGCGCAAGCCCTACGACCTGTTGCTCGTCCCGGATGCGCGCCACATGCCGCGCAAGCGGGAGGAACGCATCTATAGGGAGGAGCGCATCCGCGACTACTTCGGCCAGTACTGGTGAAGGCCAGCTGAGCCACATCCGGCAAGCTACGGGCACGAAAACGCCCCAGCAAGTGGGTGGGGCGTCGAGGGCAACAGGGCCCCTACGATCGTTCACTCTCACCTATCAGCTAGTGAGAGCAAGTCGGTCTCAGTGCAGCACCCTTCTCAGTACCCCCAAGGGAACCCATACTGGAAACTGTCACGGGGACCCCGTGTGGCGGGGCAACAGTCGACATCGGCCGTGGTACGACACGGGTCACATCCTAAGGCAAGCAACGTGCGCGCCAGCCTGTGAACCTTCCCTATTCAAGTACGCGCAGCAGGTTTTGCAGCTTGAGAATACCTGGATCCGCAGGCGGCGCGAGGAACGGACGCACGTCGGAGACAACCTGCTCCCAGTCAACTGTCTCGAGTCGGTGGCCCACAATCCCTCGCCAATCGTCTCCCGTCAGCGGCTCACCATCCCAGCCCGTCTGTTGGAGGGCATTATTGAGCAGAGTCAGGTTCGGTGCTGGCCATTCCGGATCGCTGAGGTACCACAGAAGGTCGAAGACATCGCGGCCTTTGATGTACGGTCGCTGAAGGATGGCGTGTAGCTTCCCTGCCAGAAGCGAGGCCCGATCATGATGCTGCAGCTGGAGTATCACATAGCGGCGGACGACACTGGTCCTCAGCCCCGCACCCCCGGGAGGATTGGTATCCACTTCGATCTTGACCGCTAACACCTCGTCCCTGTGAGGCGATAGACTCAGCTCGTAGAGCAGGCCGCGAAAACGGACAAACGCGCTTTGGACTGTCCTCTGATCACTGACTTTCAGCTTCACCTGGTAGCCTTCGGCGATGAACGTCGAGCGGATGGCCCGGAGGTAGGCGCGAAAATCGTACTCCCTTGCGGGGCGCTCCAGGGCAAAGTCCAGATATTCGGAGTAACGGGCGCTGCCGAAGAGGAAGCGAAGGGCGGTGCCTCCGTGGAAAGCCAAGGGGATCATCGCGCCCGCTCGCTGGAGTTCGCCCAGGATTCGAGCCTGCAGGTATTCGCGGGCCACATTGCGTCCCTGTACGAGGCTGGGGGCTGCTCGGACGATTTCGGCCAGGTAGTCTCTCATAGTATTCCGTATTCCCGTGCTTCAGCCTCGGCCAGCTCGATCACACCGGCCGCTGCTCGGCGCAGTTTGGGACTTCTGGCCCGTACAGCCTGACTCCGCAGCCGGTCCAGGTCGATGCGTTCCAGATTCTGCAGACGCAATTGCCGGAGGTATTCCGGTGCATCTCCACGGGGTTGCAGGTGCACCAGGTCCAACAGCGCCTTTTCTGGTGTGGCAACGAAGGCCCGCTGGTCGCCTCCCACGTCCGTCAGTTGGTAGCCAAAGAACAGTTCCTTCTTCACGTGCCGGTACTCGTACCTCCCCAGCGGCGTGTCCCGCTGAGCAGGCCTCAA
>JAUVSX010000108.1 GCA_030596915.1 Chloroflexota bacterium
GAGGACTCGACAGAGTACGACGTCGAGCGCCTGACACGAGAGTTAGGGTCCACTGTCGCCAGCCTCGTCGACGGCGTGACGAAGCTGGAGATGATCGACCAGTTTAGCCAGGCGGGCGAGGAAGGGCGCGGCAGGCAGGAGACAGAGAGCCTGCGCAAGATGTTCATCGCGATGGCGGAGGACGTGCGCGTCGTACTCATCAAACTCGCAGATCGCCTCCACAACATGCGAACCCTGGAGCCGTTGGCGCCCGAACGACGCGTCGAGTTTGCCAGGGAGACGATGGACATATTCGCTCCGCTGGCCAACCGTCTGGGGGTCTGGCAGTGGAAGTGGGAACTCGAGGACCTCGGCCTGAAATACCTGGACTATGACTCCTTCAACGATATCGCGAAGTTCATCGAGGAGAAGCGCGCAGAACGACAGGCTATCATCGACGAGCACATCGGGGTGCTCAGCCGGAAGCTCGCTGAAGAGGGCATCCGGGCAGAGATCACGGGCCGGCCGAAACACATCTACAGCATCCATGCCAAGATGAAGCGGAAGAGCGTCCCGTTCGATCAAGTCCACGATGTGAGAGCCGTGCGGGTCCTGACTGACACCGTCCCCGACTGTTATCGCATCCTGGGAGTTGTGCACGGCCTGTGGCGCCCGATCCAAGGGGAGTTCGACGACTACATCGCGATTCCGAAGGACAACATGTACCGGAGCCTGCACACGGCTGTCATCGGGGAGGATGGCAAGACGTTTGAAGTCCAGATACGGACCTACGAGATGCATCACCTGGCAGAGTACGGAGTGGCCGCGCCTTGGCGCTATAAGGAGGGCGGAAAGCGTGACGAGGCATTCGAAGCCAAGATCGCGTGGCTGCGCTCGCTGATGGACTGGCGCCAGGAGGTGACTGACGCGACCGAGTTCGTAGATACGATGAAGACGGACATCTTCCAGGATCGCGTCTACGTGTTCACGCCAAAGGGACGGATCGTCGATCTGCCGGTAGGATCGACGCCAATCGACTTCGCGTATCGTATCCACACCGAGATAGGGCACCGTAGCCGGGGCGCGCGTGTGAACGATGGGTGGACGAAGCTCGATTACGAGCTGCAGATGGGAGACCGAGTGGAAATCATCACGGGCAGGCGGGCCTCTCCCAGCCGCGATTGGCTGAACCCGTCTCTAGGTTACGTCAAGACCTCGAGGGCTCGGAGCAAGATACGGCAGTGGTTCCGCCGACAAGACAGAGGCCAGAACATCGCGCTTGGCCGGGAGATGGTGGAGCGGGAACTGAAGCGCCTGGGGATTGACCAGCTCAGTCACGAGACCCTCGCGAAGCTCTTTGGCCACGAGAAGACCGACGACTTCCACGCGGCGGTCGGCTTCGGGGACATTCACACGACGCAGATCGCGAGCAAGATCCCGGAGACACGTCCCGCTCACGAGATGGAGGCCGAGGAGCCCACCAGGCCGCCTGTGCCCAGCGCGGCCACCACAGTTGAGGGCATCCAGGTGCAGGGAACCGGGGGGCTGCTGACCCGCCTTGCGCGGTGCTGCACTCCCCTCCCAGGTGACGACATCATCGGATATGTGACTCGGGGCCGGGGCGTGACGATACACCGGCGCGATTGTCCAAACGTGCTTCGTGCAATGAGCGACGGCCGGCTGATCGAGGTGAGCTGGGGCGCCACGGCGCATACAGTTCCGGCGACCATCGGGATCACGGCCTACGACCGTACGGGGCTGCTGCACGACGTATCGGGTATCATCAGCGCCGAGAAGATCAGTATCACCGGATCCGCCGTCGACCTCGACCGTCTGACCAATATCAGCACGATATACATCACGGTCGGGATCAGCGACATTATGCAGCTCAGCCGAGTGCTGCGCAAGATCGAGCACCTGCCCAACGTGATTGAGGCACGCCGGTATGCCTGATAGGCACACCCCGGACGTGTTTGACCATTCCCTATGACGATGGTATAATCGCGCCAGGTAGAGCAAAGCACTGACCGGGACGAGTACCGCCCACGGCTGGCCAGAGAGAGAGGGGGTCATCGGCTGAAAGCCCCCTCGACCAGACGGGCGGGAAAACCACCCGCGAGTGGGTCCCTGAAATCGCAGTCCGCGAGAGTATGGGGCCACGGGACGGCCCGTTACCGCCGATTATGAGTGCGCCGACAGGGACATCTGTCGGTAGAACTTGGGTGGAACCACGTGGGAGACCCCCGCGCCCCAGGGTGCGGGGGTTTTTGCGTAGGTGGGGAAGGAGGACCAATGCAGGGCAGGCGGCGAGAGCTGATACTACTCGGCCTGGGCAACGTAGGCCGCGAACTGCTAAGGCAGATCCTGCAGACCCGGGAAGCGGTGAAGCATCGCGATGGACTCCGGCTCGTGCCGACCGCCGTAGCCGATGTCAGCGGCGCGCTGGTCGAACTGGAGGGCTTGCCAGAGGGCACGCTGCGCCGGGCATTGGCAGTCACGAGCAGCGGCGGAATACTTGAGAGCCTCCCGGACGCGCACGAACTCGACGGAGTCCGCGCGGCGATCCGCCCAGGAGCGATCGTGGCTGACCTGACCGCCTCCCCAGAGACAGGGCCAACACTGCGGGCCGCACTGGAGAACAAGTGCGGCATCGTTCTGGCCAACAAACACCCTGTGGCCGGTCCGTGGCGTGAGGCTCAGTCGTTCTATGGTTCCCCGCACGTTCGCTACGAGGTCACCGTCGGGGCCGGACTGCCGGTCATCTCGACATTGCAGGTCCTGGTGGACACTGGCGACCGGATCACGGAGATCGAAGGGTGCCTGAGCGGCACGTTGGGGTACCTGTGCTCCGAGCTGGAGCGGGGCAACCCGTTCTCCGCGGCCGTCGAGGAAGCCCGAGCTTTGGGATATGCCGAGCCCGACCCTCGTGAGGACCTCAGGGGCCGGGACGTGGCCCGCAAGGCCCTCATCATGGCGCGCACGGCGGGTTGGCCACTGGATAGCGCCGATCTTACGGTGGAGCCTCTGTATCCTGAGGAACTGGCGTCCGTTCCCATTGACGCATTCTTGGCCGCCTCCCCCGCGCAGGATGGCCTGTACCGTCGCCGATTTGCGGAGGCTCTCGACCGAGGAGAGACGTTGCGCTACGTCGCTCGTGTCGGGCCTAAGGGCGGCTCGGTGGGACTCGTAGCCGTGAAGCGGGAAAGCTCTCTTGGCACGCTGCGAGGTCCGGGCAACTATGTCGCGTTCTGGACCGAACGATACGCCGAGATCCCGTTGGCCATCGCCGGGCCTGGCGCCGGGCCGCAGGTTACAGCAGCGGGCGTGCTCGGTGACATTATCAGGATAAGTCGCGAGACGTAGGGTGCCGACGGCGTACTCGCCGACATAATCAGGATGTGTCGCGAGACGTAAGCTGGCGGCGGCGTACCCGCCGACATAATCAGGATGTGTCGCGAGACATAAGCTGGCAGCGGCGTATCCGCCGCGGCGTACGCGCTGCCGTTGCCCTGGTCACTGGCGTGCCGAGACCGCCGCAATCAGTCTGTGAACAAGAGAACTCGGCGCCCGAAGGCACGGCAATGGACCGCACCGTTGGCCGATAGAAGGAGGACGGGGATGAGCACGGTAACGATGAAGTTCGGGGGGACGTCGGTGGGCAGCGTGGAGGCGCTGTCGCAGGCGGCGAGCATCGTTGAAGAAAACGCGGAGAAGTGGGACCGCCTGGTCGTCGTTGTCTCGGCGATGAGTGGCATCACCGATGCGCTCATCCGCGGGGCCCGCACCGCTGCAGCCGGGGACGACCAGACGTATCGCTCAATCGTTTCCGAGCTGCGCATCCGTCACTATCGGGTAGTGGACGGGCTACTGACGTCCGACGGCGAGCGAGCGGACCTCCTGGCGATGATTGACGGCGCGCTCGACGAGTACGCAGCTTTCTGCCACAGCGTATACGTCCTGGGCGAGACCACATCCAGGGCAATGGACACGATCAGCTCGATGGGCGAACGGATCAATGCGCGCCTGATGGCAGCGCTCTTGCGCCGGCGGGGGCTTCGCAGCGAGGCTGTCGATGCCACCGAACTCATCGTCACCGACAATACATTCCAGAACGCCGTTCCCCTGATGGATGCAACCCGCCAGCGCGTCGAGGCTCGCATTGGCCCGATGCTCGACCAGTCCATCATTCCGGTGGTGACCGGATTTATGGGCGCCACGGAGGAGGGAATCACGACCACCTTGGGCAGGGGAGGCAGCGACTATAGCGCGGCGATCCTGGGCTCGTGCGTGGCTAGCGACGAGGTGTGGACTTGGACCGATGTGGATGGCGTACTGACTGCTGATCCTCGGCTGGTTGTCGACGCCCGCGTGATCCCCGTTCTCTCGTACAGCGAGGTCAGCGAGCTGGCCTACTTCGGCGCCAAGGTGCTGCACCCGAGGACTTTGAGGCCGCTGATCGAGCGTGGAATCCCGCTCTGGGTCAAGAACACGTTCAACCCCACGGTCCCGGGCACCTGCATCGTTGGGGAACCGGAAAGCGTTCCGGGGACCATCAAGGCGGTGACCGCCATCCGGGGGCTGAGTATGGTGACGATTGAGGGCCGCGGTATGATCGGTGTGCCGGGTATCGCTGCCCGCACCTTCGCCGCCGTGGCCAGCCAGGGCGCTAGCGTCCTGATGATCGTCCAGGCATCTTCGGAGCAGTCCATCTGTCTCATCATCCCGACAGAGATGGCGGAACCGGTCATGGCGGCAGTGGAGGAAGAACTCGCACTGGAACTTGCGAGAAGAGACGTGGACCGGGTCTGGGCGATGGACGACATCGTCATCGTCTCAGCGGTTGGCTGGGGCATACGGGGCACGCCTGGGGTTGCGGCCCGGGTGTTCGGGGCCCTGAGCGACGACGACATCAACGTCATCGCCATCGCCCAAGGCTCCTCCGAGTGCAGCATCTCACTGCTGGTGGCGGCCGGCGATGCCGCAGCCGCGGTGCAGCAAATCCACAGCGAGGTGATTATCAATGGGACAACCTAGGATACCCGTGGCGATCCTGGGAGCGACGGGCGCAGTCGGACAGCGTTTCGTGCAGCTCCTGGCCGACCATCCCTGGTTTGAGATCGTCACCGTGGCCGCCTCCGAGCGCAGCGCCGGTCGCACGTACGCCGACGCCTGCAACTGGGTCATCTCAGGCGATCCCCCGGCTGCGATCGGACAGCTCACGGTGGACTCGCTCGAGCCGACAGTCGATGGGCGCATCGTCTTCTCGGCGCTGCCGTCGTCCGTGGCGCGGGAGGTCGAGCCACTCTTCGCGAGGGCCGGCTATGCGGTATGCTCGAACGCGTCGGCCTTCCGCGAGGAGCCGGATGTGCCGCTGGTCATACCTGAGCTTAACGCCGACCATCTCGCATTGATCGAGCGCCAGCGTTCGCTGCGCGGTTGGAGGGGCTTCATCATCACCAGCCCAAACTGCACGACGACGGGAATCGCGATCCCGCTCAAGCCTCTGGATGAGGCTTTCGGGCTGCGACAGGTGTTCGCCGTCTCGATGCAGGCCATCTCCGGGGCTGGTTACCCCGGCGTGGCGTCGCTCGACATCCTGAACAACGTCATCCCTTACATCGGTGGCGAGGAGGAGAAGCTAGAACGCGAGACGCGCCTCCTGCTGGGAGAGGTGAGGGATGGTGAGCGCATCGGGGCGGACATCACCATCAGCGCCCAGACCAACCGGGTGCCGGTCTTGGATGGCCACACTGTCTGCCTTTCCCTGGGCTTCGACCGCGCGCCAAGCGTAGACGAGGCGATTGGGGCGCTGGCTGGCTTCCGCGGCCAGCCCGCCGCGGCCGGACTGCCGAGCTCACCGGCGCGCATCCTCATCGTGCGCTCGGAGCCGGACCGCCCGCAGCCGCGACGGGATCGAGACGCAGAAGGAGGGATGGCAGTGAGCGTCGGCCGCGTACGCCCGTGCCCGCTGCTGGACCTGCGCCTGGTCAGCGTTTCTCACAACACACTGCGCGGTGCTGCTGGCGGTTCGATCCTCAATGCTGAACTGCTGGTTGCAGAGGGGTATGTGCGATGAAGGTATTCGGACGAACAGCGGTCAGCGAGTTCTTGGGTGATATGGTTGTCTATCGCAATCTGGTCCCCTGCGACCCACGCCTGCCCCCTCTGGCTGCGATGCGCGCCGAGGTGAGCCTGCCGGAGGGCGTGATCCCGCGAAAGAGCGAGCCAGCATACGGCCGGGTCATCGCACACCTGTTGCGGGAGGCCCGCGCGCTCGACCATCCCTCGGCAGAGATCGAGCGGCTGATCTACGTAGGCGACACACAGTTGAACGACGGCACCGCCTTCGCGAACGTCTGTCAAGCCGGGCGATTCCGCGGGCTGGCGTTCATCGGGGCAGACCGTCCTGATCCGCCCAAGACGACGATCGTCGAGAAGGGCGATGGACGCCTCTACGTCGCAAATCGCTGGAGCGCCGTCTCTCAGTTCGATTCCTTACTGGGCGCGCAGGGGTTCCCAGTCGACGAGCGGACGGCCATCATCATCGACCTGGACAAGACGGCGATCGGGGCGAGGGGCAGAAACGACCACGTCATCGACCGGGCCCGGGTAGCGGCGGTTCGGCAGACGGTGGAGAAACTCCTGGGGAGCGACTTCGACGCCGTCCGCTTCCAGGCTGCGTACGACGAGCTCAACCAGCCCGAGTTCCACGCATTCACCGCTGACAACCAGGACTACCTGGCATACATCTGCCTGATCCTTGGGAGCGGACTGTACGACCTGGATCCGGTCGTGGACGATGTGCGTGGCGGGCGATTGAGCTCCTTCCAGCAGTTCCTGGGGGAGGTGGACGAACGGGCCGGCGAACTGGGCGACGGACTGCGTCCCATCCACGACCAAATCGTCGGCCTCGTGCGGCAGGGGGACCCCACCCCATTCAAGGCCTTCCGCTACAACGAGTACACTGCGACCGTGGAGCGGATGGGTCAGCTTGATGACGACGCCCCGCTGGAAGACCTCTTGGAGGGAGAGATCGTGATCACCCAGGAGGTGAGGGAGGTCGCGCTGAAGTGGCGCGAGCGAGGCGCACTGCTCTTCGGCCTATCAGACAAACCGGATGAGGCTTCCGTACCGTCGGACGCGTTGGCGGCAAGGGGATTCAGAGCCATACACCAGGCGGAAACCCACGCCGTGGGTGGGTGACCGGCGGGATGTCGGGCGGATCGGTGTCGCCGCAACTGGCAGGGAGGTGGCACGATGAGTGAGCAACTCGAGGGGTTCGGATCGGGATACAGCAGTTGGCTCGAGTGTGTCCGCGGCTGCGGCCGTCGCTACTCTATCTACGACGTGGTCTACCGCTGCGAGGATTGCGGCGGCCTCCTCGACGTAGAGCACGACGTTGAAGCTCTGAAGGACCGCACCGCTGAGGAATGGAAGCGGCTGTTCGTTGACAGGACCCGGGTCAATGCCTGGCCCCACGGCAGCGGCGTCTGGGGCAAGAAGGAGTGGGTCTGCCCACAACTGGACGATCGCAACGTGGTCTCGACCTTCGAAGGCCACACGAACTGCTTCTGGGCGGAGCGCCTCGGGGGTGAGCTGGGGCTCTCTGACCTGTGGGTGAAGATGTGCGGCAACAGCCACTCGGGGTCCTTCAAGGACCTGGGCATGACTGTGCTGGTGTCGGTCGTCCGCCAGATGATCGCGGACGGCAAGCCGATTCGGGCCGTCGCCTGCGCCTCTACCGGCGACACTTCGGCCTCGTTGGCGGCCTACGCCGCAGCGGCAGCCATTCCGGCGGTGATACTACTGCCCCGGGGCAAGGTCTCGACGGCGCAGCTCGTGCAGCCCATCGCCAACGGCGCTCTCGTCCTGGCACTGGACACCGACTTCGATGGATGCATGCAACTTGTCCGGAAGCTGACGACCGACCCGACGATCTACCTGGCCAACTCTATGAACGCGCTGCGTATGGAGGGCCAGAAGACGATTGGCATCGAGATCATCCAGCAGTTCGACTGGGAGCACGTTGCCTGGATCGTGATACCGGTAGGCAACCTGGGGAACGTCAGCGCACTGGGCAAGGGGCTGTTGATGATGCGGGAGCTAGGCCTGATCGACAGGCTACCGCGCATCGCCTGCGCCCAGGCCGAACGCGCGAACCCCCTCTACCGGAGCTACCTCACGGGGTTCCAGGAATACCGTCCGGTCAGGGCGGAGAAAACGCTCGCCACCGCGATTCAGATTGGCGACCCGGTGAGTTACGAGCGGGCCGTGAAGGCACTGCGGGCATTCGACGGCGTCGTCGAGCAGGCAAGCGAGGACGAACTCGCGAACGCCGCTGCCTGCGCAGACCGAACTGGCCTCTACTGCTGTCCTCACACGGGCGTTGCGCTGGCGGTGCTCCGCAAGCTGATCGATCGAGGGGAAGTCCAGTCAGACGATCGGGTCGTCGTGCTCTCCACAGCGCACGGCCTGAAGTTCA
>JAUVSX010000153.1 GCA_030596915.1 Chloroflexota bacterium
ACATGAGTCTGATCTACCCGTGGGACCGCGGCAGCAACTACGCCATTGAGATGGGGCGAGGGGTCGCCCGGGAGGTCATCGAGTGAGGGCTGCAGTACTCACGATCGGCGACGAACTAACCTCGGGCTACAGGCTCGACACGAACTCCCAGGCGATCTCGGCGCGGTTGACTCCCCTACCCGTCGATGTCGTTCTCCACATCAGTGTTGGGGATACTCCGGAGGCGATCGAGACGGGATTGGATGTGGCGCTCAGCTCGGCCGATTGCTTGATCGTGACCGGCGGGCTAGGGCCGACGGAGGATGACCTGACGCGCCAAGTGATCGCTTCCCACTACGAGCTCGAGTTGGTGGAAGATGCCGAGGCGCTGGAGCGAATGAGGCAGCGCTATGCCCGACGCCATCGCCGAATGCCTGAGAGCAACCGAATCCAGGCCCTAGTCCCGCGCGGCAGCCAGGTGATCCAGAACGCCCGAGGCACGGCTGCAGGCTTCTATCTCTCGGTGCACGACAAGCACGTTTTTGTGACCCCCGGTATCCCATATGAGATGGAGGGCATGCTCGAGGGCTTCATTCTGCCGCAGGTGAGGTCCCTGGTAGGCTCGGGCCGGGAGGTCCGGCAGTCGTTCGTGAAGGTCTATGGGCTACCCGAGTCGGAGATCAACGAGCGCATAAGGCCCTTGGTCTCCCGAGGGCGCAATCCGCTCCTGGGCTTGCTGCCACGGCAGGGCACAATCACGATAGAGTTGACCGCGTCGGCATCGTCCCGCGAGATGGCGGACAGTTTGATCGAGGCGGATATGGTGCTTCTCAGATCCGCCCTTGGGCGCCACATCATCAGTGAGGACGGACAGGACCTGCCCCAGGTCGTGGCCGATCTGATCGTGAACCGCGGTCTCACGGTGGGCACGGCGGAGGTCGGAACGGCGGGATTGCTGGCGGCGCGGCTATCGGAGTCGGAGAGCAGCAAGCAGTGGCTGTTGGGCGGCACAGTTCTCGGCGGCGTGCGTGGCAGTTCTCGGCATCAGCGGGATGAGTCGGCGGTCGAGCGGAGTGCCCTGGACCTGGCGAAAGCCGCGCGCCGCTCCACCGGCGCTGACGTTGGCGTGGGAGTGGGCGCTATCGAAGTCCCGGAGGATAGCAGCGGCGACCGGCCGTATGGGTCAGTCCAGATTGGGGTCGACTTGCTCGGGGACGTGTCCTCTCGCCGGCTGAGTTTCACGCGCGACCGCGTACGTCTGCGCCAGTGGGCGGCCGACGCAGCTCTGGCACAGCTTCGGCTCGCGATCCTCGACCAGTCCTGACCGGAAGTCGCCCTCGCCGTCTACGGGGCGTCCGCCGCCGCCAGCTCAAGCTGGCGCCGATATAGCTGGCTATACAGACCACCCGAGGACAGCAGCTCCTCGTGGTCCCCCACCTCGCGAATGCGGCCGTGCTCGAGGGCAACGATCTTGTCAGCGCTCCGGATCGTGCTCAGCCGGTGGGCGATGACAAGGGATGTGCGCCCCTTCATCACTTCATCAAGGGCTTGCTGGATCAGATACTCCGCCTCTGCGTCGACTGACGAGGTGGCCTCATCGAGAATGAGGATGGCTGGGTCTGCCAGGATCGCCCGGGCCAGGGCGAGTCGCTGTTTCTGCCCACCGCTGAGCTTCACCCCGCGCTCGCCAATCTCCGTATCGTAGCCGTCAGGCAGCTCCATCAAGAAGTCGTGGGCAAAGGCGGCCTTGGCGGCGGCTATCATCTCCTCTTCCCCAACGTCGGGGGCGCCATAGAGAAGGTTGTCGCGAACCGTCGTGTTGAACAAGAAGGTGTCCTGCAGCACGACAGCGACGTGCTCCCGCAGCGACTTCACTTGTACCTCGCGCAGGTCGTGTCCATCGACAAGCACCCTGCCTTCGACGGGATCGTAGAACCGGCACAGTAGGCTGGCAATGCTCGTCTTGCCCGCCCCGCTCGGTCCCACCAACGCCACCACTTCACCGGGCGCCATGTGGAAGGTCACCCCGTGAAGCACCTCTTCTCCGTCGACATAGCGGAAGCGAACGTCCTCGAAGACAACCTCACCGTCGATCTCCTTCAGCTCGATAGCGCCCTCGGCATCACGGATATGGGGGGTCTCGTCGAGGAGCTCGAAGACACGCTCCCCTGCGGCAATCGCCTGCTGAAAGACGTTGTCGATCTCGGTCAACCGTCTCAGGGGGCCGTAGAACGAGAGTGTGTACGCAAGAAACGCGACCAGCGTCCCGACCGTGAGGCTCCCTTCGACCACCATCCATGCCCCCAGCCCCAACACAAACGCACCGCTGACCGCCGCCACAAAGTGAAGAGCCGGGAAGAACGTGGACCACGCTCTGATGGCGCGCACTCTCTCGCGGTGGTACTCTTCGCTTATGGCCCGAAAGCGCCCGAGTTCAGCAGTTTCCTGACCAAAGGCCTGGATTACGCGTATGCCGGCCAGGCTGTCCTGAAGTCGCGCGTTGATTTCGCCCAGCCGGTCCCGCGCCCGGCGGTAGATGGGACGGGCCCGGCGATTGAACTTACGCAGGCTGACGGCGATGACTGGAAGAGGAATCAGTACGACAAGGGCGAGCCTCCAATCCAAGACCAGCAGAACGATGGAGGCCCCCAGAAGACGGAGCAGGGCGACGACCGAGAGCACGACCCCGTGGGTCACGAAGTTCTCCAGCGCGTCAACATCATTGGTCACGCGCGACATCAGCTCGCCCGTCGACGTTCGCTCGAAGAAAGAGAGCGAGAGCTGCTGCAAGTAGTCGTACAGCCGCACCCGCAGATCGTAGATGAAGCGCTGGCCCAATGTGTGGCGAAGGTACATCTCGCCCACCTCCACGAGCTGGAGCAGCGCATAGACACCGATCAGCGCTCCGATCAGCCCGCCGAGGCGTGACAGATCGCCAGCCTCAATCACCTGGTCAAAGATGTCACGCTGCAGCAGCGGTGGAACGAGGCTGAGGCCGATGCTGGCGAGCAGAAACACACTCGCCAGAACCAACCATTTCCAGTACGGGCGCACGTAGCCAAAGAGACGCCTCAACACCTTCACTGATCCACTCCGCCAACTGCTCTTCGAGGGCCACACCCAGAAACACCGACCCCGTGCGAGCGAACGGCACTTTGCGGCCGCGGCCACACGGTCGGCCGGCTTCCCCATGGCCCTCGTGTCTGCAAGTATAGCATGGCAACCCGCCCCGTCCAACATCGCTGGGTGGACGGGTGCATTTCCTAGTGGTTCCAACGTCCAGTACGACCCGGTGGTTCTCCACCAAGCGGTGACCCTGCGTCGCCCAGCCCCTGAGATGCACGCTATCTTGGCACCCCCATATGCCGCGCGGCGGAGGATCGCCCCCAAGCTGGAACACACCCGGGCGGGCGCGCATTCGGTTGGACGTTCCGACGCGGACTCCCTCCGAGCAGGCCGAACCGATGACGAAGATCGGGGTTGGCAACCACGCGCGCGTCGTACGCCGCACCGAGCCCCAGACCTCAGCTTCCTCGGCAAGCCGTCACGGGGCCTTAGGTCCGCTGGCCCCGCCTTGCCAAGGTTTGCTATCCCCAGTATATTCCGCCGACGACTCGCCCCCCGGAGGACGAAATGGCACAGTACGTAGGTGCAGTCGATCAGGGCACGACTGGAACACGCTTCATCGTGTTCAGCCAGAATGGACAGGTCGTCTCCTCGGCGTACGAGGAGCACGCGCAGATTTATCCCCGACCTGGCTGGGTCGAGCACGACGCAGCCGAGGTCTGGGAAAGAGCTACCCGCGTCATCGGAACCGCCCTCTCGCAAGGCGGCATCGGGGCTCACGACCTGGCAGCGATCGGCGTAGCGAACCAGCGAGAGACGACGCTGGTATGGAGTCGCCGCACGGGCGAGCCGCTAGCCAACGCGATTGTTTGGCTGGACACGCGCACACGCGAGCTGTGCCAGCAGCTCATCGCCGATGGACTCGAGCATCTGATTCGGAGGACAACTGGCTTGCCCATCGCCACCTACTTCTCCGGTCCGAAACTCGCGTGGCTGCTTGATCACGTGCCCGGGCTGCAGGCGAAGGCAGACGCCGGAGAGGCGATCTTCGGAACGATGGACTCCTGGCTCATCTGGAACCTGACAGGCGGTCCACAGGGTGGCGTGCACGTCACCGACGTGACTAACGCCTCCCGCACGATGATGATGAGCTTGCGCACTCTGGACTGGGACGAAGAGCTGCTCGAGGTTCTGGCGATACCTCGACAGATGCTGCCTGACATACGCCCCTCGTCAACTACCGAACCGTATGGCGAGACCGCGCCTGATGGTCCTTTCGGGTGTCCTGTGCCCTTGTGCAGTGCGCTCGGGGACCAGCAGGCTGCTCTATTCGGACAGGTATGCTTCGACGCAGGGGACGCCAAGAACACGTACGGCACAGGTTGCTTCATGCTGCTGAACACGGGCAGCGAGCCTGTGCCTTCAGCCAGCGGCCTCCTCACCACCGTTGCGTACGGACTCCCGTCGGGCACGACCTACGCGCTGGAGGGATCCATCGCCATTGCCGGCGCGGCGGTCCAGTGGTTGCGGGACAACCTTGGCCTGATCCAGAGTGCCGCGGACTCAGAGCGTGTTGCCCTGTCCGTTGAGGACGCTGGTGGTGTCTATTTCGTGCCGGCGTTCTCCGGCCTTTTCGCGCCGTACTGGGATATGAACGCCAGAGGGGTCATCGCGGGTCTGTCCCAGTACGTGACGCGCGCCCACATCGTGCGGGCTACACTGGAGGCCATCTGCTACCAAGCGCGTGACGTTCTTGAGGCGATGCGGGCCGACTCTCGGGCTGGCCCAGACGCCGAGGCAACCGCGGAGCTGTCTTCTCTGAAGGTCGACGGCGGCGCCACCGCCAACGATTTCCTCATGCAGTTGCAGGCGGATATCTTGGGCGTGCCTGTCGTCCGCCCGGTCGTGAGGGAGGCGACGGCACTGGGTGCGGCCTACGCGGCCGGCCTGGCCGTCGGGTTCTGGTCCGACCTTGGAGACCTGCGGTCCAACTGGGCCATCGACAGAGTCTTTGAGCCACGCTGGGACGCATCCCGGCGAGACACGGCATACGCTGGCTGGAAGAAAGCGGTGGAACGGAGCAGGGACTGGATAGACGACTGACTGACCGAGGCCAGGTCCGCGCTCCGCCGCCCGGGCCTCCCGCCCCCCATACTTAAAGGAGACCCATGGCATACGGCTACAACGGATCCATACTGCACGTCGACCTCACGGATGGCACAACCGAGGCAGAGAGACCTGACGCAGGCTTCTACCGCCGCTACATGGGCGGCAGCGCGATGGGAACCTACTACCTCCTGAAGAACACCCCCGCGGGCGCCGATCCCCTGGGCCCGGAGAACACGCTCAGCCTGATGCTTAGCGTCATCACAGGTGCGCCGTTCTCAGGCCAGTCACGCGTCACGGCGACTGCCAAGTCACCGATGAGCGACCTGATAGGCGACTCGCAGGCCGGTGGTTTCTGGCCTGCGGAGCTCAAGGCAGCGGGTTTCGACGGCATCGTGATCCGCGGAAAGGCGCCCCACCCTGTCTATCTTTGGATTCAGGACGGCGAGGCGGAACTCCGGGACGCGGCGCATCTGTGGGGGCGTTTCACCGCAGACGTCGAGGACGCCATCCGGGACGAGCTGGGCGACGCGCGCGTCCAGGTCATGCAGTGCGGGCCGGCTGCGGAGAGAGGTGTCCGCTACGGCGCGCTCATCAATGCGGCCTCTCGCGCGAACGGACGCACCGGGATGGGCACTGTGATGGCTGCGAAGAACCTCAAGGCAGTCGCCGTCCGGGGCCACAACCGCCCCGCTCTCGCCGATTCTCAGGCGATTCGGGACCTGGCGCGGTGGGGTGCGGACAATCTGGACGACTCCGGCCTCGCCGCGATGAGTGCTATGGGCACCGCCCAGGTCACCCTCGCGCAGCAAGCCGCTGGCGGGCTGCCGACCCGAAACTGGTCGAGCGGCGTCTTCGAGGGCGCCGATGAAATCAGCGGACAGACGATGACAACCACGATCCTCAAGGAGCGGGATACGTGCTTCGCGTGCGTCGTCCGCTGCAAGCGCGTCGTCGAGATCACTGAAGGCCCGTTTCAGGTGGACCCAAGGTACGGTGGCCCTGAGTACGAGACCATCGCCACGATGGGCAGCTACTGTGGCGTATCAGACCTTGCGGCGATATCCCGTGCGAACCAGCTCTGCAACATGTACGCAATGGACACCATCTCTTGCGGCGCGACGATCGCCTGGGCGATGGATTGCTTCGAGCGTGGGTTGCTGACACTGGATGATACCGGAGGAATCGACCTGCGCTTCGGTAACGCCGAGGCGATGGTGCAACTCGTGGAGATGATCGGGGAACGGCAAGGACTTGGCCTGGTCTTGGGCGAGGGCTCAGCGCGCGCTGCAGACCGCCTCGAGGTCGGCCGGGAGTTGGTCGTCGCGACGAAGAACCAGGAGTATCCCGCTCACATGCCGCAGGCCAAGCGCAGTATGGCGCTCATCTACTCGGTGAACCCATTCGGCGCCGATCACCAATCAAGCCAGCACGACGCGACCTATGGCAGCAACCCCGAGCGGATGGCCGAACTGGGCCTCATCGATCCTCAGCCGGGCGATGTGCTGAACTCAGAGAAGGTGCGCTTCACCCTATACACGCAATTCTTCAACAGCCTCGTTGACAGCATCAACGTGTGCCAGTTCGTCTTCGGGCCAGCGTGGCAACTGTACGGACCAAGCCAGCTCGTCGATGCGGTGCGCGGCGTCACAGGCTGGAACGTCAGCCTGTGGGAGCTGATGAAGGTCGGTGAGCGCAGGCTCAATCTTCTTCGGGCCTTCAATGCGAGAGAAGGGGTCGGATCAGAGGCGGACACCGCACCGCCCAAGCTGCACATCCCGCTGAGCGGTGGCCCAACCGACGGTGTGGCGGTGACCGCTGAGGAGCTCGAGCATTCTATGGCCGTCTACTACCGTATGGCTGGCTGGGACAGCAGCGGACGCCCAACACGCGCGAAGCTGGAGGAGCTTGCGCTGGGCTGGGTGGCCGATGAGCTTGGCCTCTAGCCCGATCGACTCCTGCCACACACTCGCGACTGTCTCGACTGCGGCGCCGTGAGGCGACTCTCCTCCGCGGCCTCGGCGCTGCGGCGAGGCCCGACTGGCGCCGGCCGCAGGGACGCGAGGCGGCGCGC
>JAUVSX010000363.1 GCA_030596915.1 Chloroflexota bacterium
TCCGGATCCTTCGCGACATCTGCGATCGCCACCACGTGCTGCTCATTCTCGACGCGGTCTTGACGGGGTTCGGGAAGACAGGCGACATGTTCGCTGCCCAGACTTTTGGCGTGGTTCCCGATATGATTTGCTCGGGGAAGGGGCTTTCCAGCGGCGCGGTGCCCATCGGCGCGTTGATGGCCCGGGAGGACTTGGCTGACGCGTTCTACGGGCCGGCAGAGGACGAGTTGCAGTTCGCCCACGGCCACACCTTTGCCGGCAACCCCCTTGCCTGCGCCGTCGCTATCGCGGTGCTCGATGAACTCGTCGAGCAGGAGTTGGACCGCAAGGCCCGCAGGCTGGGCGAACACCTGGCGGCGCGTCTTGATGGGCTCGGACGGTACGGCGTCGTGCGCGAGGTTCGAGGCAAAGGGGTACTGCGTGGGGTCGAGTTCGTCGAAGACCCCATAACGATGGCGCCCTTCCCACCGGGCCGCAAGCTGGGCACCGCCCTGAAAAAGACCGCACTGGCGAACGGGGTGATTCTGCGCATCGATCCGGACTGGTTCGCGGTTGCGCCGCCGCTCATTGCGGAGGAGTCGGACATAGACGAAATGTGTGACCTGATCGACAAGAGCCTACGTGAGGCTCTCGACCTGGTGGGTGCACGCACCAGGGGGGGCTAGCGGTCTCGACAGGCGTCGGCGGCGCTGCTGCTTGCTGTTCGCTGCCTGCCGTCAGCAGTCTACTGCCCCCCGCCGTTGAGGTGCATCGCCGGGACCATGCTGACCAGCAAGGAGGCTGTCGCAGTGACCCGCTACGTGACACCAATTGATGTCTCGCCGTTGTTTGAGCCGCTCACGATCAAGGATCGGCTGCTCCGCAACCGCATCGTGATGCCGCCCATGGTCGTGAATCGTGGCCTGGCGACGTCCGAAGGAGCGGAGTGGTATGGCAGGCGCGCCCAGGGAGGGGTGGGTCTGGTCATCGTCGAGGCGACCTCTGTGGGCGACTTCGGATCCACGCTCACGGCGGACAACCTGCGCCCCCTGGTTGATGCGGTCCACGCGGGCGGCGCGCTGATAGCGATCCAGCTATTTCCGGTCAACCGGTTCGAGCCGACTGCGCCTGGAGACCTGTCGCTCGCGCAGATCGACCAGATGATCGCTGACTACCGCACTGCCACCCAAGTCTGCGCCGAGGCCGGCTTCGACGGCGTCGAGCCTCACGGCGCCCACGGCTACGCCCTGAACCAGTTCTTCTCGCCGGAGATGAACTCGCGCACCGATGAGTACGGCGGCGCCCTGCAGAACCGTATGCGGCTGGCGTTGCGCATCGTGGAGGCCGTGCGTCCGATCTGTGACGCGGGGGGCCTGCTTCTGCTCTACCGGCACACGCCTGTGGGATATGGCTACGGTATCGAGGACAGCCTTGCCCTGGCCGAGGAGTTGGTTGGCGCTGGCGTGGATGTGCTCGACATGTCCCCGTCCAGCGTCAACGCCCCGGGTGACCGGGCGGCGCCGTTCATGGCACTGGATGTGCCTGTGATTGCCGTCAATGAGCTTGACCAGGTGAACCGGGCTCTTGAGGTACTCCGCGAGGAGAGGGCCAGCCTGATCGCCGTCGGCCGGGGCCTGATTGCTGACGCCGACTGGGCCGCGAAGGTCCACGCGCTGCGGTTCGGTGACATCTGTGAGTGCGTGTACTGTGACGAGTGCTTCACGGACCTGGACGCGGGCATCCCGGTAGGGTGTACCCAGGGGGAGTGACCGCGGCGCCGTACATCCAGGTGACGCGCTGCACGTGGCCTACGTTGCGGACAGGGGGCCGGCCGCGCAACTAGGGCGTCGAGACGGAACGAGCGTCACCATCTGGCGTTGAACGATAGGAGGTGTAGCAGATCGTGAGCAAGCAAACACGAAGACGGCTGATATTCTCGATGCTGTACGTGCTCGCAGGACTGGCAGCGATCTGGCTGTTCCAGACCTTTCTGTTCCGTCCGATGGTGGTCCGCGAGACTCAAGTACCGTACAGCACATTCCTGACGGATCTCGATGAAGGCAGGATCGAGAGCGTCAGCTTGACACCCGGCCGCATCTACTACGTGCACCTCGAGGGGGAAGAGAACGGTCCTGAGACGACGTTCAACGTGGTGCGTATCGCGGACCCCGACCTTACGCAGAGGCTGATTGACACGGGAGTCAGGTTCGCGGGCGAGGAACCTAGCAGCAACATACTTCCGACCATGGTGGGCTGGCTGATTCCGATGTTGCCGCTCGTAGTGATTTGGTTCTTGGTCATGCGGCGCATGGGGAAAGGTGGCGGAGGGCTGCTGTCGCTTGGCAAGAGCAAGGCGCGAGAGATTTCCGGTGAAATGACGGGTGTTGGGTTTGCCGACGTCGGGGGCCTCGACGAAGTCGAGGTCGAACTCAAGGAGATCATCGCGTTCCTGAAGGAGCCGGAGCGGTTCACCAGGCTGGGCGCCAAGCTCCCCAGGGGGGTCCTGCTCGTCGGAGCTCCCGGCACGGGCAAGACACTCCTGGCGCGTGCCACCGCGGGCGAGGCCGAAGTCCCCTTCTTCTCAATTAGCGGCTCGGACTTCGTAGAGATGTTCATCGGCGTCGGGGCGGCGCGGGTGCGAGACCTCTTCGAACAGGCCAAGGCCAAGGCGCCCTGCATCGTGTTCATCGACGAAATCGACGCGATCGGACAGTCCAGGTCAACTGCGGGCGTGATCCGGACCAACGACGAGCGGGAGCAGACGCTGAACCAGCTTCTTTCGGAGATGGATGGGTTCGAGACCAACCTGGGCATCGTCATCATGGGCGCCACCAACAGGCCAGAGGTGTTGGACAAGGCGTTGGTGCGCCCCGGTCGATTCGACCGCCAGATTCAGGTCGGGCTGCCCAGCGAGAAGGGGCGAAGGGAGATCCTCGAGATCCATTCAGCAGGAGTCAGCCTGGGACCGGATATGGACCTGTCTCGTGTTGCGAGGATTACGTCCGGGTTCGCCGGCTCGGACCTGGCGAATATCATCAACGAGGCTGCCCTGTTGGCCGTGCGTCGCGACAGCGACTGGGTGTCAATGGCGGACATCGATCAGGCAATCGAACGGGTGGTTGCCGGGCTTCAGCGGAACCTGCCACTCAGCGATGAGGTGAAGCGATGGCTGGCCTATCACGAGGGTGGGCACGCCCTCGTCGGCCATCTGCTTCCTCACAGTGATCCGATTCACAAGGTGAGCATCATCCCGACGTCCAAGGGGGCGTTGGGCTACACGATGCAGATGCCGGAGGAGGACCGGTACCTGCTGACCAGGGAGGAGCTAAACGAGCGTCTGGCAGTGTTCTTGGCCGGTCGGGCGGCCGAGGTGTTGGTATTCGGAGAGATGTCTACAGGCGCCGCCAGCGATCTCGAGAAGGCAAGCGAACTCGCGCGACGTATGGTCACAGAGCTGGGGATGACGGACGCCTTGGGCCCAGTCCGCTATGTCGCCCAACCCTCGACGACATACCTGGGGTCGCAGGCTGTGCTACGATCGGGAGTCAGTCCTGAGACAGCTACGCTCGTCGACCAGGAGGTGAGGCGCCTGATTGAGGAGGCCCTACGGCGCGGCACCGAGCTGCTCCATTCGCGTAGGGCTGCCCTCGACGAGATAGCGCGCCTCCTGCAGGAGCGTGAGGTCCTCAGCGGCGAGGAAATCACACGGATCGCGGGGGAGCATCCGTAGGCCCGCGGAGACCGCTCCGACGACATCATCGAGTGCACTCGCGAGGGTGAGCGCCTCAACGGACCTGGGCGCCGGCGTCTATGTGGGTCGTAGCCGGCGAATGCGCGTAGACCGCGGTGAATGGAGGAATCCGAGTGGACTTCGCAGACTTCAGTGACGTTCCAGTTGTCGATGGGCACATCCACTTCCCTCATCCGGATCTGGTCGGCGACCTCATCGCCGTGATGGATGGGACCGGGATGGCACGAGCCAACCTCGTCGCCGTTCCCGATCCCGCACAAATCAACCAGAACCCTGCCCTCATCCACTTCAAATCGCTGCACCCTGAGCGCGCCTACAGCAGCGGCGCCCTGGACTACACCGCGACGTTGGCAGAGGCCGAAGATGCCCCGCGCGCGCTCGCCGGCCAGATCAGGACGCTGCGCGCCATCGGGTTCGACGGACTCAAGCTTGTCGAGGGGAAGCCTAACGTGCGCCGGACGTTGGTCCTCCCCTTCGA
>JAUVSX010000205.1 GCA_030596915.1 Chloroflexota bacterium
CCACAGACACAAAAAAGCCGGATATGGTTCCGGCCGGGACCTTCTGGGTGAGTGATGGGATTTGAACCCACAGTCTCCTGGGCCACAACCAGGTGCCTTAACCATTAGGCTACACCCACCATGCGCACGTATTGTACCACAGGGCGCGGGCAGCGACAAACGGAAGACACCTCCGCCTACGCGACCGGCGGAGGTGTCTTCTAGCGCCAGTACTTTGTGTGGGAACGATGATCTACAGGAAGGGCGTCTCGTCCGCCATCATTGACTTGGCCTGTGGGTCCGGCTTGACCCAGGCTGAAAGATCCAGAGTCAGGCCGCTGAAGAAGCTGTTGTCCGGCAGGTCGGCGCTGCCGTAGCCCACGTCGAGGATGCGTGCCTGCACGCGCAGCCTCTTCGTCTCGAGCACCACCTCGTCGTTCAGTGCTGCCAGGATGGGTTCGCCTTTGGGTGCGAGCTTCGTGCGCAGAGCCTCGTCGCCAAAGGCATACTCCGACATCAGCACCTTGGTGACGGTGCGAATGTCGTTCTTATCAAAGAGCCAGATCTCAAAGGCAGTGACCCTGCTAGGCTCGCCCGAACTCAGGGTGTCCGAGATGCCCACCCCGCACTCTCCCATGAACTCGCCGGTCTCCAGCTCGATGCTGAACGAGGGGTCGTAATGATCATCGCCGAGCGAATACGAAGTCACGAACTGGGCCTGTGGCGGGACGGGCTCTCCAAACTCGACATCGCCGGCCGCGAGCGGGTCGGCGAACGCGCCTCCCAGCGGTGGGGGTGCTTTCTCAGCCTCCCCTTTCCCATCCCCCTTCTGCCGCCCGACGATCAAGAGCGCTCCGCCAACCACAGCCGCCACGAGTAAGGCGACCCCGCAGACCAACAAGAATGGACGAAGCCTGTCGATGAGGGGCTCTGACGGAGGCGAGACTTCGGCTTCGGGTAGCCCCTTCTTGAGGTTGCGCAGGCGGATAAGCGTCTCGCCTCCCTGTCCCTCCTCCAGGCGGGTCAGGGTCTCATTCAGTTGACCCTCTGCCCACTGCTGTTCGGCCAGCTTCTGGCGCGCCCATTCCACCCCGCCGTTTGCCTCGTAGTTTTCGACCACATACATCACAGAGTCGTCTTGAAAGTCTTGGCGCAAGTTGGCCGGAGTGGAGTTACGCCACTCGACCGGCCACACCCACCAGCCGATGAGCAGTCCGATGGCGAGGCCCAAGACGGCCCCGCCCACAAGGGCGACGTAGACTCTGCGCTCGTCCACAAACCGACGTATCCCGTTCATATCAGCCCTCCCGTTTGGTACGAGTGATCACGGATGCACAGACTGTCATCTGGAACTCAACGAGGCCGGGACGATTGTACCATAGGTCAAAACGTCCCACAATCGTTGTACCACACAACATCGGTCAGGGCAAGTCGACACGGCCCGCGCGAGGATGTGCGCGCACGTATACTTCCCGCGCCCGGCTCTGGCTGACGTGAGTGTATATCTGAGTTGTGGCGAGGTTGGCGTGCCCCAGTAATTCCTGGACGACCCGGAGGTCAGCGCCGCCATCCAAGAGGTGGGTGGCGAAAGAGTGGCGCAGGATGTGAGGCGAGACCGGGATAGCGATTCCCGCCTGCTTGCCCGCGTTGGCCAGTACCAAGGCGATACCTCGCACAGTCAGGCGCCCGCCCCGCTGATTGAGCCACAATGCGCTCGTGGGTCGCTTCCCCACCAGTGCCGGCCGACCAGCCTGCAGGTACCCGCGCACCGCGCGCACCGCGGGCTGTCCCAGCAGCCCGATGCGTTCTTTGGCGCCCTTCCCTAGCGCGCGCACTTGAGCCTGGCCCAGGTCAACGTCCCGCACATCCAGGCCCGCGAGCTCGCTCACGCGCAGGCCCGCGGCGTAGAGCACTTCGATCATGGCACGATCGCGCAAGCCTGGCGGGACCGAAGTATCAGGCACCGAGAGCAAAGCCTCGACTTCGCTCACTGTCAGGTACTTCGGCAGCCGTCGCGGAACGCGAGGCGCGCTGACCAGGCGAAATGGGTTGTGCGTCAGCGAGCCCTCCTGTACCAGGACCCGGCCAAAGGACCGCAGCTCCGCCACGCGCCGTGCGATGCTGGCCTTCACGTAGCCCCGCTCGTTCAGGAGCGCGAGATAGCGTCGCAGCAGCGCCCGGTCGATCTCGGTCAACGAGTTGACGCCCTCCTGGCGACAGAAGTCCAAGAACTGGCTGATGTCGGTGCGGTAATTCTTCAGCGTGTAAGGGGAGGCGTTCCGGCCGGTCCACATATAGGTCAGGAACTGGTCTAGAGATCTGTCCATGTGGGTGGGTCTGATCGATCAATCCGCGACCAGGTGGCGGCGCTCAGAGTGCCCTGTCTATTACTGGCGCCGAAGGGGCCCGGCGCGTCGCCATCCTGAGCTCACGTAAACCCGGGCGCCTTCGCACGTGAGCCTGCGTGCAGGGGTCTAGCTACCCTGGCGCCGGTTGCGAGGCCGCCTCGGGCAGGTCGGCCGTCTCGAACTCCTCTTCGCAGGAAGCACACTTGGCCCAGCCCCGGCGCGCTTCTGTGAGCAATCCACCGCAAGCTGGACAAGGCGTGGGCAGGGGCCGCCGCCAGACCGCGAACGTGCAGGCATCAGGGTCGTCCGCTCTATAGTTGATGCAGCCGTAGAAGGTGCGACCGCGCTTTGTCCGCTTCTCCACCAGATCACCGCTGCACTCTGGGCACTTGGCGCCAGTCTTCACGACTATGGGAGCGCTGTAGCGACATTCCGGGAAGTTGCTGCATCCGATGAACTTGCCGTACCGTCCCCACTTGTAGATCAACGGGTGGCCGCAGTCAGGGCACGACGTGCCAGTAGGAACGTTGTCCATCTTGATGGTGGGCATCGCCTCCTGTGCGTGCGCAAGCGTGGCAGAGTACGGCTCGTAGAAGCCTCGAAGCACGGGTACCCATCCCCTCTCACCGCTAGCCACAAGGTCCAGGTTTTCCTCCATCTGAGCTGTGAACCCAACGTCGATGTAGTCTGGGAAGTAGTCTACGAGCAGACCCGTGACGACCTTGCCGACCTCAGTCGGATGAAGGCGGCCGTTGGCTCGCTCGACATATCCTCTCTGCTGGATCGTGGACAGAGTCGAGGCATATGTGCTTGGACGACCAATCCCGTGTTCCTCCAGGGCGCGGACCAGGGTCGCCTCGGAATAGCGTGGCGGTGGCTGCGTGAAGTGCTGCGCCGGAAGCAGCTCGAGAAGGTCGAGTATCTCATCCACTGCAAGCGGCGGAATCTCATCTGTCCGGGGCTCGTCCTCTTGCGGTTCATCCTTGTCCCTTGCCTCCTCGTAGACAGCGAGAAATCCCTTGAAACGCAGGGTTGAGCCGCTGGCGCGGAACACGTAAGTCCTTTCGCTGTTCGCTTGCGACGGTGCGTCGGACGGGCTGTTGCCAGCGAGGATGTCGACCGAAAGCGTGTCGTACAGTGCGGGCGCCATCTGACTCGCCACGAAGCGGCTCCAGATCAATCGGTACAGCCGGTGCTGAGATCGATCCAGATGGGGCTTCAGCGAGCGGGGTGTGCGAAACACGCTCGTGGGTCGGATTGCCTCGTGGGCCTCTTGGGCTCCTTTGGCCCGAGTCTTGTAGCGCGGCGCCTTCGCCGGCACAAAGGACTCGCCAAACCTCTCGATCACGTACCGTTTCGCCTCAGACTGGGCATCCTCAGCGACATTCATGCTGTCCGTTCGCATGTATGTAATCAGGCCCACTGGACCATCGCCCAGGTCCACGCCCTCATATAGCTGCTGCGAAACTCGCATCGTTCGTCTGGCGGTGAAACTCAGGGCCCGCGACGCCTGCTGCTGCATTGTGCTGGTGGTGAATGGCGCTGAGGGGTTGCGACGCCGCTGTCCCCTCTTTACGTCCGAGACCGAGTACCGCGCCGCTTCGAGATCCGCTTCAACAGCCCGCGCGTCGGCCTCGCTGTGAAGCGCAACTTGCTCTCCGCGAATGCGGTGCAGCCGGGCCACGAAGCTGCGGGGTTCTTCTCGGTCGGGCTCGCGCTTCGCCAGCTCTGCCTTGATGGACCAGTACTCCAGCGGTACGAAGGCCTCAATCTCCCGTACCCGGTCAACCACCAGTCGCACGGCGACAGACTGCACTCGCCCCGCCGAAAGGCCACGCCGGCCCAGCTTGTCGCGCAACAGCGGGCTCAGCGTGTATCCGACGATGCGGTCCAGAATGCGCCGGGCCTGCTGGGCATCCACCTGGTTTGTGTCGATCTCGCGGGGGTGGGCAAAGGCATCGTGGATGGCGTCGGCAGTTATCTCGTGGAATTCGACGCGGTGGACCGGGCGCCACCCGATGGCTGACCGAAGGGCCTCGACCAAGTGCCACGAGATGGCTTCACCCTCTCGATCTGGGTCTGTCGCCAGGTAGACCTCAGACGAACGCCTGGCGTCCTTCCGGAGTGCTTGCACCACTTTCTTTCGCTTCGCCGGGCTAACGTAGCGGGGTTCGAAATCGTTCTCGATGTCCACGCCCATCCGGTTGGAAGGAAGATCTCGCACGTGTCCGACTGAGGCTTGCACCCGGTAGCCTCTTCCCAAGAATCGACCAACGGTGCGCGCCTTTGCAGGCGATTCGACGATCACGCGCTTCGGCAAACTCGCGGATTTCTTCCGGGCCTTGGATAACACCGTGTGTGCGGCAGGGTCGAGCCCGTCGTGAGCAGGGGTCGAGCCCATCCGAAAGAGCTTGGTGCCACACTGAGGGCAGGTTCCCCGAGTGGCGGGGGTGCCGCGTCCTGTGAACACGGGCTCTGGGTTGCTGATCTCACGCTTCGCCCTGCACTTCAGGCAGTATGCGTCCATTCTCACCTCAACATCATGCGGGCTGGTGGCCCGCACGTTGGTCCGTGTGCCCGGTCAGGCTCACAGAAACTCCAGCCGGCCCTCGCGCTCAAGCTGGCGAACGATTTCCCGCACACCTTGCTCGTGTCCCCTCGGGCAGACCAGTAGCGCGTCCTCTGTGTCAACGATGATCATCCCTTCCAGTCCGATAGTTGCGATCAGACGTGTGCCGCCGAAGACCAGCGTGTCGCGCGTGTCGATGCCCATGTGCGAGCCGACGATAGCATTGCCGTCCTGATCGCGGGGCAGGAGATCGCCCAGGCTGGTCCAACTGCCAACATCTGACCAGCCGATGTCGACTGGGACGACAGCCACATCGTCGGCTCCCTCCATCACGCCGTAGTCGATTGTCTCTTTCTTGACCTGCGCCCAGACGGCGCGCAGCTTCGCCTCGTATTGAGATGTGCCCATGGCTGCCCCGATATTCTCAAGCTGGTCATAGAGATCGGGCATCTGGCGCCGGAACTCCTCGAGTATCCGGTCCACCTGCCAGATGAACATCCCGCTGTTCCACGAGTATCGCCAGCTGGCCACCATCTGGATCGCCTTCTCTCGGTCGGGCTTCTCCGTGAATCGGCTGACGCGGAAGACATCATAGCCCTCCACCGTCTCGAGCCGCTCGCCTTGCTCGATATAGCCATAGCCGGTCGACGGCGACGTGGGCGTGATGCCGAGCGTGACCAGCCAGCCCATTCGGGCGACCTTCTCCGTCGCCGCCAGGACGCGCCGAAACTGTCCAGCATCCTGGATGACTTGGTCGGCCGTGAGCACCGCGATCGTGGCGGAAGAGTCGTGCTGCCGCAGGTGGATGGCTACCAGACCGATGCACGGAGCAGTGCCGCGCCCCTCGGGTTCGATGATGAAGTTGGCCCGAGGGAGTTCTGGAGCCTGCCTGGCAAGGCTCTCTACCTGGCCCGCCCCTGTGACGACGCGGATGTGATCGGGCCCGAACAGCGGAAGGACCCGGTCGACGGCGTTCTGAAACATCGTCCGCTCACCGACCAACTTCAGCGACTGCTTCGGGGTGTCACGGCGACTCAGCGGCCAGAGGCGCGTGCCAGTGCCGCCTGCCATAATCACTGCATAGAAAGCCATTCCACTCCCCCGCTGCTGCCCAGAACTGGTGCCCGGCACTTTCCTCAGTGCCTGGCGCCTGCGCGCGCCCGACTCCGCACGGTCATCGGTGCCTGGCACTTTCCTCAGTGCCTGGCGCCTGGA
>JAUVSX010000277.1 GCA_030596915.1 Chloroflexota bacterium
AGCTGGCACGAACGCCGGACTTCTACGAGGGCGACAGCGAGGCCCAGCACGATGCGCTCCGGCGGGCGGGCAGTCGCCTTGCAGTCTTCGATGGCGGAGTGGTACTGCTCGACACCTTTGGCGAGGTTGTCGTGGCCGAACCGGGGCTCGCCGAGGGCGCTGGGCGAGATTGGTCGGACCATCCCTGCTACCGTGAGGTGCTTCGCGCTCGGGTCTTTGGGTCTTCGTCGCCGATCTTCTCGAACATCGTCGCCGGGCGTGCACCAGGCGCGGCAGCAGTGTGTGTCGCCGCGCCCGTCCTCGGCGAGCAGGGCGAGCTTCTCGGCACTCTGGTCGGCCTGTTTGGGATAGGCGAGTCTCGGTCCTTCCGCGCCGACATCGGGAGACTCAACGTCGCACAAGGTGGGAGCGTGTACCTGGTCGATGGAGACGGCCGGGCGCTGTACCATTCCGATCCCTCAGTGGTCGGGAGTAGCTTGTCCGCTCAACCGGTGGTACAGCGCGCGCTGGCCGGGGAAGCGGACGCAATCCGCACTCGCGATGCCGCGGGCGCCGATATCGTGGCCAGCTTTGCGAGCGTGCCCGGTACGCCGTGGGCGCTAGCGATCGAAGAAAGCTGGTCGGAGCTGACGAGAGCAAGCCAAGGGTATCAGCGGTTCTTGCTTGTGCTGATGGCTCTCGGCGTAGTTGTGCCAATTGCCTTCGTCACCGTTGGCGTGCGGCAGATCACGCGACCGATCTCGGAGCTGATCGACGCCGCGCAGGAGGTGGCCAGCGGCAAGTTCGGCCGGACGATAACAGTTCGCACTGGCGACGAGATCGAGGAACTGGCTGAGCAATTCAACCTGATGTCAGCGCATCTGCAAGAATCGTACGCGAACTTGGAGCGCCGTGTGGCCGATCGCACGAAGGAACTAGCCGCTCTCAATGCCATCGCCGTGACAGTGGCGCAATCCCTTGACCTCGACGAAATCCTCGATGATGCGCTCGGCAAGACGATTGATGTGATGGGAATCGACGCCGGCGGGGTCTACCTGCTCGACGAGCAGTCCGGCCTGCTGAATCTCGTCGCGCATCGCGGCTTCAGCTCCGAACTCGCGGCCGAGGTTGACGCGCTGCAGATGGGCGAGGGTTTCTCGGGGCGCGTGGCCGAGACAGGAGAGCCTCTGGTCGTCGACGACGTCTCCGCTGACCCGCGGCTGACCAGAACGGCCGTCCGTAAGGAGGGCCTACGGTCGGTCGCCATCGCCCCGCTGAGCACGAAGGGGAGAGTCGTGGGCACTCTCTTTGCGCAGGCGCGCAGCCACCGGGACTTCACCGAGCAGGAAGTTCAGCTGCTCTCGTCGATTGGACACCAGATTGCCCTGGCTGTGGAGAACGTGCGCCTGTTCGAGAACGAGCAGCGCCGGGCCGAGCAGTTCGAGGTGATCAGTGAAGTGGGGCGGCGGGTCACCTCGATACTCTCCACCGACGAGCTACTGGATCAGATAGTCCTCCTTATTCACGAGGCTTTCGGCTATGACACGGTCGAGATTGGCCTGGTTGAGGGCGACGACCTCGTGTTCACCGCGGGCATAGACCGGGACCTGGCGCCGCCGTTCCAGGGCTTCAGCATCCCGGTCGGCGAGGGCGTCACCGGATGGGTAGCCGCGAACGGCGAGCTGCTGGTCGTGCCTGACGTGACCCAGGAGCCGCGCTTCATCATGGTCACCGATACCAACGCCCAGTCGGAACTAGCAGTCCCGATTGCCGTGGGCGGAAGGACGATCGGCGTGCTCAACGTTCAGAGCCAGGAGCTGGATGCGTTTGACGCGAGTGATCTGGCTGTGATCCAATCACTAGCTGACCAGGCCGCCATCGCGATCGAGAATTCGCGGCTCTTCCTCGCCGAGCAGCGCCGATCGGAGCAGTTCCGCGTCATCAGCGAGGTCGGGCGACACATCACGTCGATCCTGGACACCGACGAGTTGCTGCGAGAGATGGTCAGTTTGCTCAAGCAGACGTTCGGTTACGATCTGATCACCATCGGTCTCATCGAGGGTGGTACGCTCGTCTTCAAGGCGGGTGAAAAGACACGTTGGCGTGAAGCCCAGTTCCGACCGCCCCCGGTCAAGGTGGGGGGTAGGGGCATCACAGCCTGGGTGGCCGAGACGGGCGAGCCCCTACTGGTGGACGACGTGGAACAGGACGTCCGGTATCTCCTCTGGCCCGAGGTCGCCGAGACCCGCTCGGAGCTTGCCGTTCCGCTGCGGACTAAGGGGGTCGTAATTGGGGTGCTGAATGTGGAGAGTGACCGACCGAGCGCGTTCGACGAGAGCGATATGGAGGTGCTGCAGTCCCTGGCCAATCAGGCGGCTATCGCCATTGAGAACGCACGTAACTACGAACGCGCGCAGCGGGCCGCCGTGTTGGAGGAACGCGCCCGGCTGGCGCGCGAACTGCACGACGCGGTCACTCAGACGCTATTCTCGGCCAGCCTCATCGCCGAGGCGTTGCCTGCTCTCTGGGAGGTCGATCAATCTGAGGGCCGCGAGCTCCTCGGGACGCTGCGGCAATTGAGCCGGGGCGCGCTTGCCGAAATGCGGACCTTGCTGATGGAGCTGCGCCCGGCGGCGCTGGCTGAGTCGAGTCTTGATGACCTCCTGCGACAACTCGCCGACGCCGCGACTGGCCGGACGGGGGCCACCGTCGATGTGACGGTGGAGGGACCGTGTGCCCTTCCGGCCGCTGTCCACGCCGCCATCTACCGCATAGCGCAAGAAGCGCTGAACAACGTGGTCAAACACGCCCAGGCTGGACGTGTGACGGTGACGTTGCGCTGCGAGCCTCCGGCTGCAGAGGCGGGCGACGTGGGACGTGTGGCGCTTCAGGTCTGTGACGATGGCCGTGGCTTCGATCCCACCTGCATCCCTCCAGAGAGCCTGGGGCTCGAGATCATGCAGGAGCGTACCGAGGCGATCGGGGCCTCGCTGACCTTGGACACCGAGCTCGACTGCGGGACGCGGGTGACGGTGGTGTGGACAGATGTGTAGCGGAATGCGCAGGATACGCTCAGGCGGCCCGGCGGGGCGGAGGATGGCCCAATCTACCACATTGGCGTCGCCGCGCGCGGTGCTCCTAATGGTTCCTTGTCTGCTGGTCATCGCCGCGACCCTCGCCGCCTGCGGTCCCGTGGCCCCAACTGCGGGCCAGGTCGCCGCGACGGCAGCCCCTCTCACGGCGGAACCACCTGCGGCTGGGGGAAGGATCATCGTCGGACTGGCCTATGCACCGACGTCCCTGGATCCCGGCGACCATCGCGAGCGGCAGTCCGAGACAGTGATCCGCAACATATTCGACGGGCTTGTTACTCGAGACACGCGTAGCGGTGTGCACCTAGAGTTGGCCGAGCGGATCGACTGGCTGGACGAGCAGACTGTCGAGATTCGGCTGCGCCGAGGGGTGCTGTTTCACGATGGCGTGGAGATGACCGCAGACGACGTCGTCTTCACCTTCGAGCGGATCATCAAGAAGAACGGAATCGAGTATCCCGAGCCGCACACGTCGCCACGCAAAGGACTGATTACGCCGCTAGAGTCGATTGACAAGACGGCCGACTACACGGTGGTCATGCGATTCAGCGGTCCCTGGCCGCCTGCGCTGCAGATGCTCGTTCACCAGCAGATCGTTCCCAAGCACTACCTGGAGCGGGTGGGAACGCGAGGTTTCACTGAGCATCCTGTTGGCACAGGTCCGTTCCGTTTCATCTCGGCCTCTGCGGACCTTAGTGTGATCGTCCTGGAACGCTTCGATGACTACTACGGCGGCGCCCCAGATCTCACGCCTGTGGGGCCGGCCTGTGTGCAGCGCGTCGTCTTTCAGGTCATTCCCGATGCCCTGACGCGGGCAGCCGCACTGCGGGCGGGCGCGGTGCACATCATCCAGACTGTGCCCCTGGATGTGGTTGCCCGACTGAGCGAAGCCCCAGATGTGAGTGTGCTCTCGGCGCCGGGCACGCGGCCTACGTGGATGGAGCTGAACGTCAGACGTCCCCCATTCAACGACGTGCTGGTCCGCCAGGCGCTCAATTACGCGGTCAGTAAGTGGGGTATCGCCGACCGAGTGTATGCGGGTCAGGCCCTGGCGCTACCCGGACCGCTCTCGCCTTACAACAACTTCGTTAACGAGGCCTTGCAGGCCTATCCATACGATCAGGATAAGGCACTGGCAATGCTGGCAGAAGCCGGATGGACGGATTCGAACAGCGATGGCATCCTCAACAAGGGTCATCAGCGCTTCATCGTGACTCTCGACACGCTCGAGGTGTGGAGGCCCCTGGCCGAGGCCGTGGCCGAGGAACTCAGGGCGATCGGGATCGAGGTCACGGTTCGCTACTGGGAGCGATCGGTGATCCAGCCCCGCCTCTTGGCAGGAGAGCGCATGGCCTACCTGGACGGGTGGGGCGACTCGGCTTTCGACCCCGTGGGCCATTTTGAGGCCAAGTGGCACAGCTACGTGGAGGGGGAGCTCTACGGCCGCGGCAACTACTCCGGCTACAGCAGCGGCCGGGTGGATGAGCTCATTCGGATGGGCGAAGTGACAGCCGATCGCAAGAGGCGGCAAGAGATCTACGACGAGGCTCAGGAGATCATCTACGAGGAAGCGCCGGCCATCTTCCTGGTTCTTCCCCGCGAGGTCGCGGCCGCGTCGACCCGGATCCAGAACTGGGAGCCAGCCTCAGATGGGCGGATCAATCTACACGACGTATGTCTAGCGCCGTAACCAATCGGGAGACGCGCGATCCGTTCAACAGCGGTGAGCCGGCCGCCGGTGACGGGATGGGCCACCGCAGCGACACAGTTGGGTACCAGTTTGCCCCGTCCACGGAGCCTGAACACGTGCTGTTGATTGCCGCCAGTCGCTGGGCCTGGCGCAACGCGGGAGTCGTTGGTCTGTCAACGCATTCCATGGTATCCTGGACTCGGCGCCCAGCGCGTTGAACTATCGCAGTGTCCTCAACAGTCATTCCGATGGCGCTCGGTTGATGCGTGTCGCACCAATTGGCCTGCGTGAGATGGCGAGGGGCAATCCGCAGAGCGGACCTGCTGCACCATAGACACAGACACCAGGGGAGAGGGTTCACAGACATGGCGAATAATCCATCCACT
>JAUVSX010000475.1 GCA_030596915.1 Chloroflexota bacterium
CGCCTCTGGACGCGGCGCCGCTGCCTGGTTCTGATTGCCCAACCGTTGACACCGCAAGGCGGTCTGCTATAGTTCCGTCGCTGGCGGGACCGCGATGGGGAGGACGGCGTGGTGCGTCGTATTGGGCTGATCGTGGTCTGCGTATCTGTCTTGGTCGTGGCTTCGTGCGGGGGCTGGCCGCGGTGGCGGGACTGGCAACCCGTGCCCTCCGATCCTGCGGACGCGGGGCCTCACGAGGCGCACTACATCCAAGTGACGCTCACGAATCCTGAGACGGGACGGGATCTGCCGACGGTGATCTGGTTCCCGGCGGACGGATCAGAGGTCGACGCGAGCGGCGCGCCGTACGCCGCGCTCGTGTTCGCGCCAGGCTTCTTCGCCAGCCCCCTGATGTACCCGGGCAACGGCCAGCAGCTAGCGACGTGGGGCTACGTCGTGGCGATGCCCGATTTTCCCGACGAGCGCATTGGGGGCAGGGTATCGGATGCCCGCTACCTGTTGAGCTATCTTGGGAAGACGAACGTTGACCCGGGCTCCACGCTCTACGGGATGATCGATACGGGCCGTTTGGGAATGGTCGGCCATTCATTGGGGGGCCTGACTGCGTTGGTCGCCGCGGCTCGGGACGAGCGTATCAAAGCTGTCGTGGCGCTCGATCCGGTCAATCCGCCGGGTTTTCTGGGCGTTGACCTGTGGGATATGGAAGGCGAGGCTCCGGGGATCAACGCCCCCACGCTAGTGATCGGCGCCCCGTCGCAGACCTGCAACTACTACGCCAGCTACGAGGAGATCTATCCTGTGCTGGGTGCGCCCCACAAGGCGAAGCTGGTCGTGTCAGAGGGCAACCACTGTGATTTCATGGTCACTGACAACCCCTATCCGCGCGATGCCTGCTACCAGCTTTGTCGCGGGCGCTACGCAGAGGACCGCGTGGCTCTTGGTGGACGGTACACCGTCGCCTGGCTCAACTACTATCTGCGTGGCGATGTTCGCTTCTACGCGTACCTGTATGGCAACATCGCGCAAGACGATTTGGAGGCTGGCCTCCTGACGCGCGACGTTCAGACGGCGCCCAAGGACGTGACCGGAACCTGGGAGGCCAGTGGCGTGCACATATCCTGGGCGCGCTACGATCACCCGGTTGTGGCGGGATACAACATCTATCGTCGCGAGGAAGGGGGTGCGTACGGGTCGCAGCCGTACGCGCGCGTGGGGCCAGTGTCCTCGTACGTGGACACTGACGTCGGGCCGAAACGGCTATATTTCTACATCCTGCGCAGCCGGGATTCGGCGGGAAACGAGCATCAGCCGTCGGCAGAAGTCAGTGCGGCTCCAGGGGGATAATGGCCCCTCGCTGAATAGGCCGCCCCTGAGACAGTCCGGGTCCTCGCGCCGGCAGTCTTGCGTGCACTCTGATCGTCCACGTGACCAGTTCCCCCGGCCGTGTTCCGTACCCGCACCGTAGGCCGCGTGTTTGGACAAGAAACAGCGCGTCGCCGACCCTCGGCCCGATGTTGCCTGAGGCGTGAGGCTGACGGCGTTAGGAGTGGGCTGTGAGCGAGAACGAATCTCTGCGAGACAGGATACGGATCTACCGGACGGTGGCGCCCTGGCGCTTTCTGGCCTTCATTCTGCGCCTGGTGTATGGCTTCCAGATCTCGGGCCGTGAGAATCTGCCCGACACGGGCCCATTCATCGTGCTGGCCGCCGAGTACGCGCTGCCCGGCATGTTGGCTACCAATATGCTGAACATCGAGGTGTTGATGGCAGCCATCGACCGGGGCGAGAAGACGCAGGGGTATATGCAGGAGCAGTTGTGGGCGATGCGCTACTTCCAGAAGGTAGCAGAGGGCGGCGACACGCGCCTCAACGCTCTCGTCCCTCATTCCGCGGGCCGGCTCTCGCTCAACCTGCTGAGCGGCCTCCGGGTACTGGGCGATGGCGGCATCGTGGTTATGAACCCGGAGGGGGACGTGCGCTGGGACGGCCGCCCGTCGCCGGTGCGCCCGGGCGCAGCGTGGCTGGGGCTGCACAGCGGTGCGCCAGTCGTTCCGGCCCTCTGCACGACCGGCAACTACGATCTCTGGCCGCGCTGGCAGCCGTGGCCTTCGCGGCGGGGACGATTTGTCGTCCAGATTGGCGTGCCATTCCGTCTGGTTGAGAGCGGCCTGCGCCGGGCGAGTCCAGACGATGTGGAGCAGGCCACAGCCCGCATAAGTGGAGAGTTCGATCTCATCCGCTACGGACAGGCCGGCATTGCGGAGTGGCTGGGTCCACCCTCGCGCAACGGCGTGGTCATCGCGGAGCCAGTCGACATCGCATCAGCGGCTGAAAGTGTCACGGTGACCCCCGGGGCCGACAACCGGCACGTTTCGTTGCGCAAACGCGGCGTGGCTCTCCTCCTGTGGCGCTGCCCTGTCTGCCACACGAACGACGCCCTGGTAGAGAGACGTCATCTATTCGGCTCACACACGGTGGGATGCCTGGCGTGTGGCACGCGGTGGGAGATGCAGCGCGTCATCGGGAAAGACTTCCGGCTGAAGGTAGTCGAGGGTCCATCTGAGCTAGTCGGGCTGGACATGGCACTCTGTTGCTGGTACGACGAGGCGAAGCGGGACCTCGAACCGGCGCCGATCACCGTCGAAGGAGTGGACCTGCGGCCAGGCGAACAGGTGTTTCTCGAGGCCCCGAAGGCACAACTCAGACCGTCCCAGCCCAATCCGTTGTCGGATGGCTGGAGTGAGCACGAGGCGCCACAAGCTCAGCCTCGGGGACAGCCTCCGCTGGCTCAATGGCCCGTGATCGGAGAGGGCCGCCTCCTGTTGACCAGCCATCGCCTCTTGTGGCAGGGAGAGCCACAGGATCTCGACTTCAACTGGGCTACGACAACGTCGATTTCGCTCTGGCTGTTCAATACCTTGGGCATCCGGTACGGTACAGCGCCATACCGCTTCGAGCTCGGAGACGAGGTTGGCCTCAAGTGGCTGACTTACGCTGCCCTCGCCGCTCGGCGGGTACCCCGAGCCCTGGACCACGAACTCACGGTCTCACCGTACTAGAAGCGTGGAGTGAGCGAACCAGGAGCACCTAGTCAGAGAGGCCGGCGGCGCCACTTCTCGTTCGGGGCGGCCCCGGTATAATCGTCTGAATGTCCGTCGTCAGTCTGCCTACGCTCCCGAACTGC
>JAUVSX010000430.1 GCA_030596915.1 Chloroflexota bacterium
AAGTCGGCCACGGCCAGGGCCGCCATGGCGTTGGACGCGCTGTGAGCGCCCGGCAGCCGGAGGCGCACCAAACCAAGCACTTCCCCCCGCCGGACGGCTAGGAAGTCTACGCCACCAGCGAAGTTGGGCCGAACCTCCTCCGCTCGCCATTCTGCACCGTCGCCCAGACCAAACTGTGCTGTGCCTCCACCCGCCGCACTCCGCCGGGCTCCCAACTCTCGGGCCACGGGATCGTCCGAACATACGGCCAGCAACCCCTCTGGAGGCACTAGAGCTGCGAACTCCTCGAACGCCGCTCGCACATCCGCGAAAGCGGGATAGCAGTCTGGGTGATCGTGCTCAACGTTGGTCACCACGGCAATCCGTGGGGACAGACTGAGGAACGTGCGTTCGTACTCGTCAGCCTCGATCAGGAACAACGAACCGCCTCCAGACCGAGCGTTTGTCCCAAGTCCCTCGACTACTCCGCCAATCACAAACGTGGGATCGCGGCCGGCCGCCAGCAGTATTGTGGCAATCATGGCCGTTGTCGTTGTCTTGCCGTGCGTGCCGGCAACCGCGACTCCGAGGTGCCCCTCCATCATCCGGCTGAGCATCTCAGGACGTTTCAGAACGGGAAGTCCAGCCGACCGGGCTGCCTGCGCCTCTATATTCCACGCTGGCACCGCCGACGACGTGACAACCAACTCAGCTCCGTTCAAGTGCTTCGGACTATGCCCTTCAAACACGAGCGCACCGTCACGCTTGAGCGCCTCAGCCACGGGCGACATCACCAGATCGGAGCCTGAGACCACGGCGCCCTGTTCCATCAGCACTCGGGCGATGGCCGAAAGGCCCGAGCCTCCGATGCCTATCAAATGAACGCGCTTGCCTTGTATCTTCACGACGTGCCTATCTGCCCCACACGGGCAGTGCTAGATGAACACTATGATGGCGAACACGAAAGCGATGGCTACAGCGACGTACAGCACTCCAGGGCTGACGAGGTTCGGAAGCAAGTACTCGTTGGCAATCGTCCAAGCCGGGCTGCCCTCCGGCGGCATCTGAATCCCGCCGAATATGTAGCCGGACTTGTGCAGGTAGAACCAGAGCATGCCGAGGCTGAGATAGCCGTTAAGCAGGCCCAGAAAGAAGCCCCAGAGAGCATCCTGGCGCTTCTCTCTCGCTATCTTGCCGGAGAACCGGCTCACCAGTGTGGGGCCGGCGTACCCGAAGAATACCAGGACGAGCAGCAAAGCGGTGCACACAATGAACTGGGTCTCGGTGTAGAGCGTCGGAGCGGCAAGGTCCGGAGACGCGGAGAACAACATCGGCAGGTACGGATTGCCTGGACCAAGCACGTACTGTCCAAACACCTGCTGAACGAACATCGCCAGTAGAACGCTCGACGCAACCATGATCTCCTTGGCCCAGCCACGGAGAGCGCCGATGAGCCCGAATAACAGCACCAACGCCCAGAAGATCGTGTTAAGCGGAACCATGCGTCAGTCTCCCCCCGTCACGTGACCAGTGCGTACAGGGTCCCCGCGAGCCTAGCTGCGGCGTCAGGCCGATCCAGCGCCGCCATCCGCTCCGCCATCGCTGCCAACGTCGAGCGATCGTGGAGCAGGCCTTCGAGAGTTGGGGCCAATTCATCATTAAGCTGCCCATCGTCAAGCCGTACGGCCGCACCTCGCCGAACCAACCAATCGGCGTTGACGCGCTGATAGCGCCAGGCGTGCGGGTACGGCACCAGCACCGCCGGAAGCCCAAAAGCGGGCAGTTCACCCAGCGTCGAGGCTCCTGCTCGCGACACAACCAAGTCTGCAGCCGCCAGAGCAACGCCCATCTCCGCGTGTAAATACGAGAAGGCGTGGTAGCGCTCCCGCGGGGCCCGCGCCATCCGGTCTCGTCGCCCAACCACCTGAGGCCAGTCTGTTTCTCCAGTAACGTGCACAATCTGAGCAATCTCCAGCATTCGATCCAGGATGCCTGCCAGCGCCGTATTGATGCTCCTGCTACCGCGACTTCCACCCAAGACCAGCACAACCGGCTTATCCGACCTGAGGCCTAGAGCTGTTCGCGCACTATCACCATCTATCCCACGGAGCTCGGCTCGCACCGGATAGCCTGACACCACCACTTTGTCGGGCCGAAAGAACCTCCTGGAATCTCCGACCGTTACCGCTATTCGCGTCGCGAGCCGCCCGATGAACTGCACGGCCAGACCAGGCTCAATGTCAGGGAGGTAGACCATAACTGGCGCCCCCAACGTCCAGGCTGCAAGTGCCACAGGCACACTCGCGTAACCCCCTGTCACAAAGACTGCCGCCGGTCGCTCCCTTCTGCCCAGCCGACAGGCTGCTCCCCAACCCCGGACCAGTTTGACGAGGTTCGGTGCGGCCTGCCGAAGACCCAATCCATGAAGCCCCCCTGCGGGCACCCCCACGAAGGGCACCCCCGCCAGCCGGACCAGCTCCTGTTCAATACCGTCCTCGCTCCCGACGTATAGGATCTCGGGTGCGGACCTGTCTGCAGCCGCCGCTTCAGCGCCTAACGCCTCAATTACGGCCAGCCCGGGATACACGTGCCCCCCGGTCCCTCCCCCTCCGATCCAGATTCGCCCGCGCTCCTTGCCCCCTTGGAGAAACCCGTCGCGCCTTCCTGCTGCGCGAAACACTCAGCAACAGCCCAACCCCCGCAAGAGATACGACCAGCGAAGAGCCGCCGTAGCTCACGAACGGCAGGGCACTGCCCGTGAACGGCAATAGTCCAGTGATCACCCCTATGTTGATGATCGCCTGGAAGGCCAGCCAGCAGGTGATGCCGGAGGCCAGTAGTGCGGCAAACGGGTCCGTAGCGCTCATCGCGATCTTGAAACCACGATACGCGAGAAGCGCAAATAGTCCGAGCACCAATAAGCAACCCACCAGGCCCAGCTCCTCGCCCAGTACGGCGAAAATGCTGTCGGTGTGGGGGGTCGGCAAGTAGCCCAGCTTCTGGCGTCCCTGCCCCAATCCCACACCGAACAGCCCCCCACTGCCCAGGGCAATCAGCGCCTGCTGCAAGTGATGACTCGCCAGCCTGGGATCGCGCCAGATGAGCCAGATATCGTCAAGCCGTTCAACCACGTGAGGGAGCCTCTTGACCAGCAAGAAGAAGGCGGCCCCACCGATGCCCCCGCCCACCCCAAGCTGAAACAAGTCGGCCCCAGCAAAGAAGAACATCGCCAGGGCCGTCACCACGATCAGGATTGCCACGCTTACGTCGGGTTGCAGCACAATGAGCCCGGCGACCACGCCGAGCACGATCGCATAAGGCACAAGGCCGTAGGTCACATCGCGCACCTGCTCGCGCTTCGAAGACAACCAGGCGGCGAGAGAGAGCACGGGGCCCAGCTTCGCGACCTCACTCGGGTGGAAACCCCATAGAGCCCTGAGGGCCCCGAGTTCCCGATCGCCGAAAAGGAGAACGAGGATGAGTAGGAGCAGGGTCAACCCCATGACCGGCACGGCAGACTTTCGCAGCCATTCGCAGGGAACGAAGACAACCGCCACAAGCACCAAGAGGCCGATGCCGGCGGACATGAACTGCCGCGAGGCGTA
>JAUVSX010000327.1 GCA_030596915.1 Chloroflexota bacterium
CGTGCGGTTGAACTCATCCACCAAGCGGAGGAGCAGTTCCTCGTTGGCGCCCGCGTACGGATGCCAATAGATCACGATCTGACCGGTGGGGTGTGCGTTCTCCAGGTCTCCGTGGACCCCAACATCGCATACCGACCCCTGAAGCGTCGGGGATGGTGTACCCGCGGCCCCCGCGTCCAGTTCGACATCGGGGACCGCCGCGGATGTCCCGCAGGATGCGGAGAGCGCAATATGCAGACAAAGCGTTAGCGCCAGGGCCAGGCGCGTCGCTGATCGATGTGTGGATTTGGTGGATATTGTGGTCATCGTCGCTCCTGTTGAACCGATCTAAGTATAGCATCCTCAACGGGCGCGCCAACCCGCGGAGCGCTCCCGATTCTGAGAGGGCGATCGCGTCAAGGATTCGGAACGCGGTCGCGGGGTCGGAGATAGGCGCGGCCCCCCGCTGCTTCCGGGTCACCGTCGTAGCCTGCGGGTTTTACATTGAGTTTACAGACACTTGGCCGCCGCCTAACGCCCTGGCACGACAATGCCAATGCCCGGTGGCGACCCGGCGGGGCCGGTGCTGTCCCGGAGTATCGTGAATGGAGGAAGCGTGATGCGAGTCAGATTGTGGCTGATTGCGGGCTTGACGACGGTGGCGCTGCTGTTCGGCGCTGTGGGCATCGTTGCGGCGCAGGTTGGGGAGCCGGCAGACAGAGAGCCCGCACGCCGGTCTGGGCGGGCCTATGGTGTCGTCGAGCGTATCAACGGCCGACCGCTGGTGCTTGCAACGCCTGTGGGTTCGGTCAGCGCCCTGACGGATGACAACACGGTGTTCCGTGTTCCCGGTGTCGAGGAGTCTGGCGTGGGCGACCTGGTTGCCGGGGACTATGTGGGCCTGGCGGGCTGGTGGGACGAGGGGGAGGTGTTCCACGCATTTGTCGGGGCAAGGGTGAGCAGCGATCGTATCTTCCCTCTGGTTGGCAAGCTGCTTAGCACGGGGGACGGCACGCTGGCCCTGGACACAGTTCGCGGACCGGCGACGGTGATCGTGACCGGCGACACTGTGTACCGCGTGCCGGGCGTTGAGGACCCAGGCTTGAGCGATCTGGAGGAAGGCGTGCACATCGTCGCCAGGGGGACGCTGGGGGCCGATGGCGCCCTGACCGCCGAGGTCTTGGCAATCGCGCCAGCGCCTCGTCCCGGACGGTGGCTGGCGGGCAGGGCGACGGCGCCTGGCGACCGTGGGTTCATGCTGCGCACGCCCCGTGGGCGTGTTCCGGTGCATACCGGCGAACGAACCCGCTTCCGAGTTCCTGGGGTTGAGGACCCATCCGTCGTGGACCTCGCGGAGGGGGACCTGGTCGCAGTGAGAGGTGTGGAGCGGAGGACAGGCCCAGTGCGCGCGAGTTTCGTCGTCGTGCTACCGGAGGGCGTGGCGCGAGTGGTGGGCACGGTTGAAGGCGCCCAAGGGACTGGTCTGGCAATCGCGACCGCTGGCGGGTCCGTGACCGTCCTGACCGACGCCGACACCACCGTCCGGATCCCTGGCGTCGAAGAGGCCGGCCTCGATGATCTAGGCGTCGGCGACCACGTCGTGGCGATGGGGACCTGGGACGATGAGTTCACCTTCAGTGCGTTCGACGTTAGTGTGCGCCGGACGAAGAGGGAGGGAGCACCGGACGTGATCAGGGGGCGCGCCATCCGGGTCGACGGCGATGAGATCGTGATGGGCGCTGCACGTGGCCCAGTGACGGTACGCGTCCACGATGATACGCGGCTCCGTGTACCTGGCGTAGATGCCCCCAGCCTGGACGATGTCTGGTCCGGCGCCCCGGTGGCCATCTGGGGAACGTGGAACGAAGATGGCACGCTGACGGCCGCTCTCGTCGTCGTGCTGGGCCGCTGGTAGGACCTCGCGCGCACGGCGGGGCCGTCCTGCTGCCAAAGCAAGACAGGCCGGGCACTTTGCCCGGCCTGTTCTGCGAAGCGGTTCGACTGGTCTACTCGACGAAGCCGACGTATTCCGGCGGCCAGTAGGAGAACCAGGCGCGTCCCACGACGTGCTCAATCGCTACTGGTCCGAAGCTGCGCGAATCATTTGATGCGCCGCGGTTGTCGCCAAGCACAAACACTTTCAGCGGCGGAATGGTCTCCGGTCCGTAGTCGCGGCCACCTGGGCGCACGATCCACGGCTCCTCAAGTCGCTCGCCGTCGACGTATGCATAGCCCCCGCGTACCTCAACCGTCTCCCCGGGAAGTCCTACCACGCGCTTGATCAGCATCTCCGACCCATCTGGCAGATCGATGACGACGATGTCGCCGTGTCGCGGGCCGTGGAGCAGGCGGTAGGTCACTTTCTCCACGACGACCCTTTGCGCGGTATGAAGGGTGGGCTCCATACTCTGCCCAAGCACTTGCGTGGCCTGGGCTAGGAATAGGTTGATGACCAGAGTGATGACGACCGCGGGGATAACCGTCTCGGCTATCTCCCGCAAGCCTCGCCCAAGCCATCGCAGCGGGCGGGATGGTGTGGAGCCGTCCTCTTGATCCCTATCGTACCCGAGCCCGAACTCCGGAGCCATTCCTGTTCCCGTCTGCCTTGCGTAGACTAGCGCCGCTGGGGGCGGCCCCCTCGAGAGCCTCGGCTCCTTGAAGGCCGGTCGGCCTCGCGCGCCTGCTCGGCCGTCCAGCCCTCGAGAACTGCACGGCGTGAGAGACGCACCTTGCCATCGGGACTGACATCAGTCACCATCACCATTATCTCGTCTCCCACCTCGGCCACATCCTCGATTCGCTCCACCCGGTAGTCAGCCATCTGGGATATGTGTACCATCCCATCAGTGCCGGGCAGGAACTCGACAAAAGCGCCGAAGCCGGTCGTCCGCACGACCCGCCCTGTGTAGATGCGACCAATCTCCGGTTCCTCGGTGAGAGCCCTGATTCGCTCGATCGCCTTCTCCGCGGCTGGCCCGGACGTTGACGCCACGAAGATGGAACCATCGTCCTCGATGTCGATGCTGACGCCGAATTCCTCCTCGAGACCGCGTACCGTCTTGCCGCCCTGGCCGATGACCGCGCCAAGCTTGGACGGATGGACGTTGATCAGTGTCATGCGAGGTGCGTACGGCGACATCTCGGCGCGTGGCGCCGGGAGAGTCTGGTCAATCACGTCCAGTATCTGCATGCGGGCCTGGCGGGCTTGATCGAGGGCCTGCTCCATTATCTCGGGCGATACCCCGGTGACCTTGATATCCATCTGCAGAGCAGTGATGCCGACCCGCGTGCCCGCGACTTTGAAGTCCATGTCACCCAGGTGATCTTCTAGCCCCATGATGTCGGTGAGGATCTGGTATTGGTCACCCTCCAGCACCAGGCCCATCGCGATGCCAGCCACCGGCGCTGTGATCTGCACACCCGCGTCCATCAGTGCCAGGGTGCTGCCGCATACGCTAGCCATCGATGTTGAACCATTGCTGCTCATCACTTCGCTGACAATGCGGACGGTGTAGGCAAAGGTCTCGTCGGGCGGAAGTACCGGCAGCAACGCGCGCTCGGCAAGCGCTCCGTGGCCAATCTCTCGCCGGCGCGGACCCCGGAGCGGCCGTGTCTCGCCAGTGGAGTATGGCGGGAAGTTGTAGTGGTGCATGTACCGCTTCGTCTCGTCCGGCGAGAGGTCATCAATCCTCTGCTCTTCGCGAGGTGTGCCCAGCGTGACGATCGACAGCACCTGGGTCTCGCCGCGGGTGAACAAGCCAGAACCATGTGTGCGCGGCAGCAGTCCCACTTCGGCCGACAGGGGGCGAATCGTGTCAGTCGATCGTCCATCGACTCGCAGGCCGGTGAGCGTTCTCGTGCGAGCGACTTCCCGCTCTACCTCGTCAAACGCCCGGCGAATTCCCTTGGCACCCCACTCCTCCTGCAGGCTCTCGACCAGTTCCTGCCGCAGCGCTCCTAGTGCGCCGTACCGCGCGGTCACGCCTTGTGAGTCGAAGAGGGCCGTTGCCAGTCGATCTCCCACCCGCTCACGGACTATGTCGCACAGCGCCTCCGGCACCGCGTGCGGTGCGTACTCGCGCTTGGGCTTGCCCAACGTCTGACGCATCTCCTCCTGGAGGCGGACAACCTCTTGGAATGCGTCGTACCCCTTGCGGAGCGCGTCGAGCATTATCTCCTCGCTCACCTGATTCGCACCAGCCTCCACCATCAGCAGTGCGTCGGCTGTGCCGGCAAGCCTCAGATCGAGAGAACTGCTCGCCATCTGCGTGATCGTCGGGTTGATGACCAGTTGGTCGTCTATGTAGCCGATCCGCGCGGCGCCCACAGGCCCGCCGAAGGGAACATCCGATATCGTCAACGCCGCGGACGCAGCGATGATAGACAGGATGTCGGACTGGTGCTCAGTGTCCTGTGACAGTGGCGTGATGATGACCTGCACATCGTTGCGCATGTCGTGCGGGAAGAGGGGTCGAAGGGGGCGGTCGACGAGTCGCATCGTCAAGATGCCTGACTCAGTAGGGCGCCCCTCGCGGCGGAAGAACGAGCCGGGAATGCGACCTGCCGCGTACAGCCGCTCCTCGAAATCTACTGTGAGGGGGAAAAAGTCGATCCCC
>JAUVSX010000052.1 GCA_030596915.1 Chloroflexota bacterium
GTCACGCCGTGGCCCCACGGGGTCGCTGGGTTGCGCTTGCCTAGTCGACCTCGATGTCGACGAAGGCCGTCATCCCCCACCGAATGATCGGCGCGATCTGATCCAACTCGGTGACTACCGTATAGTTGACCCCGCCACCACCCGAGCTCGCCATTGGCGCCACCTGCACCACGCGACCCGTGAATACCATCTCCGGAAGGGCATCGAAGGCGACGGTTGCCGGTTGGCCTACCTCCACCCGCGCCACATCGACCTCGTCAAGGTCGGCCGTCTCGACCCGCAGCGTCGTCAGATCGCCGAGCGTCACTAGTGGTTGCCCTGCCGCGACGAACTCGCCTGTGCGAACGTGCACCGCGCCGACGGTCCCCTCGAGGGGCGCACTCACATCATAGGGCGCCAGTCTCGCGCGCGCCGCCCCCAGCGCGGCCTCTGCCTGGGCGACATTCGCCTCCGCGACGGCAACCTGCTCGCTCACCGGCGCCGCCTGCCGCAGTCTGAGCTGCGCCCGCGCGCCACGACCACCGCTCGGCGAAGCGCTCGTGAGGACCCTAGGTCGGCCGGGATCTGATGTCCCTTCAGGCCCGCCCGATCTTGAGCCAGTCCACTTCCATCCACTGGGAGCTCGGGGCGTCGAGCAGTCCCCATCGAAAGCGGCCCCAGGGCGTGGCGACCATGAACTGGTTATCGAGCCACATCACGAATCCGAGTGGGCCTCGCGGCGAAGGCACGTCCTCCATTAGAAGCACTCCGTCGACCCTGAAGGACGAGGTCTCCTCCCCCCAGTGTAGGGTGTAGGTATGCCACTCGGTCATACCGGCAGCGATGGGCTCCTCGCTTATCCGAAGAGCCTGCTGAAGCGTGGGCCACAGCGCGCGATAGACAGGTCGGACGTTCATCGGCAGCACCGCGGCCGGCGCCAGGGGCGCCAGCAAGCCCGCGACAGGGCGCAGCGCGTCGATCGTCGCCGCCTTCCACCCGCACCCCGGCACGCGCAAATCCAGTTTCAGATCCGAGGGAGGCGAGGCGTAGAAGAACCAGATGGCCCGGGGCAAGGCCGGGAGTCGTCCACCGGTCATCACAAACGGGTCGTTCCAGAATCCGAACCCGGCCGTGCCCAGCACTTCTCCCGCCGGGTGTGAGAAGCGGGCGCGCACGGCCAGAGTAAGCGGCGGCGACCAGGGGAAGTTGCGCCGCTGCAAGCCCGCATAATCGTCGAGCTGGGCATCAGAGTACTGGGACGATGTGGCGTCGACGGTCTCGAACCGCTGCGCGTGCCCCTCGCGATGGAGTGACCCGGACCCCACGACGTAGCGCCGCCAACGTGGGCTCGGCTCGGCCGAGAAATCCTCGCAGGCATTGGCGACGGGTTCCATCTGGTCTACCCTCACCCGGACCTCCGGTTCACTCGCCTACCGTTCGATCCCCTTGCGGGCTGAGACCCCTTGCTCGTAGTAGTGCTTGACGAGCCGCATCTCGGTGACCAGGTCCGCCCTTTCGACGAGCTCTGGCGGCGCGCGCCTCCCTGTCAGGATGACCTCCACGCTGCCGGGCCTCCGCTCCAGGAAGGCCTGCACGTCCTCGACGTCGAGCAAGCCGAACCAGATCGCGACGTTGACCTCGTCGAGCACGACGATGTCGAACTCGCCGGAGACCATCGCCTCCTGGGCGCGCGCCAGTCCCCGCCGCGCCTGAGCCACGTGTTCGGCGGTCACTTCCTCACGCCGGATACAGCGCACATCCCCGTACTGCTCAATTGTGATCTGCCGGTGCCCCCGAAGGGCATCCAGCTCACCGTACGACTGGCCCTTCATGAACTGCCCGAAGTAGGTCCGCATCCCGTGGCCCGACGCCCGAATGGCGAGGCCCAACGCGGCCGTCGTCTTGCCCTTGCCATCGCCCGTGTAAACCTGCACGTACGCCCTAGAAAGCCGTTCTCTGTCCATATGAAGGTTCCTCCTGTCCACGCCATTATACACCGCTGGCAACCACGTCGGAAAGAGCGTCCGAGCCGCCCGCGTCAGGATGGCCCAAATATCCCAGGAGGGGACCACACCGCGCGTTTCGGTTGCCGCGATATCAGGGACCAGTAGAATGGTGAGATGTGAAGCACCGGTCTCAATCCTGCCGTACGGGCTCGCGTCTGGCCTGCACGACGTGCACGCCACGCGCGGCCGGGTGCTTCAGGCGATTCGTTTGTAGAGGAGGTCACGTCATGCCCAACCACGCAGACAGGCCCAACGTGCTATGGATCTGCACCGACCAGCAGCGCTACGATACGATCGGCGCACTGGGGAACCCCCACGTCCACACGCCGCACGTCGACCGGCTCGTGGCCGAGGGCGTCGCCTTCAGCCACGCCTTCTGCCAGACACCCATCTGCACGCCGAGCCGGGCGAGTTTCCTGACCAGCAAGTACCCTAGCACGCTCCACGCCTGCACGAACGGGAACGATACCTGGGCGGAGGCGGCCCCACTCGTCACGAAGCTGCTGGCTGACTCGGGGTACGACTGCGGGCTGGCCGGCAAACTGCACCTCGCTGGCGCGCACGCACGGATCGAGCCTCGGCCGAAAGATGACGGCTATCGCGTCTTCCACTGGAGCCACCATCCCATGGACGACTGGCCCGATGGGCACGCCTACAAGGAGTGGGTCACGGCTCAGGGGGAGGACCTCAGCCAGCTCTACGAGCATCCCGAGCGGATCCCGCCTGAGCTGCATCAGACGAGCTGGTGCGCGGAGATGGCGATCGAATTCATCGGGGAGGCGAGGACAGAACCGTGGCTGATGAGCGTGAACACCTTCGACCCCCACGCGCCTTTCGATCCCCCGCAGGAGTACCTTGATCGCTTCGATCCCGCCACCCTACCCGACCCCCTGTTCCGTAAGAGCGACCTTGCGGCCCAGGCGCGCTTGCGGTCAATCGACTTCCAAACGAAGTCCCGATATCCGCAGACGTTCCACGCCCGGCAGGTGAAGGCAGCCTACTACGCGATGATCGAGCTGATCGACGACAACGTTGGACGGATGCTTGAGGCGCTGGACCGGACAGGCCAGCGGGAAAACACAATCGTGATCTTCACGAGCGATCACGGAGAGATGCTCGGAGACCACGGGCTGCTGCTCAAAGGCTGCCGCTTCTATGAGGGGCTAGTGCGCGTGCCTCTGATTGTCTCGTGGCCAGGAAACTTCCAGGAAGGCCTGGTGAGTGACGCTCTTGTCGAACTCATGGACGTCGCCCCCACGCTGATGGAGACCTGCGGGGTTCCGCTGCCCGCGCGCACGCAGGGGCGCTCCCTGTTGTCGATCTTGACTGGCGCGAGCGATCCGCACCACCACCGCGACTACGTCCGATCCGAGTACTACCATACGCTGAACCCGGCGAACCTGCCCGAGTACAACCGGCGGGTGGAAGGCACGCTCCGCACTGGCGGCCGCACAGAGTCGTTGAACCCCAACCACCACCCTCTCGCCGACGGGGCCTACGCAACGATGATCCGAGACCGGCGGCACAAGCTGGTTGTCTACCACGGGCACGATACCGGCGAGCTGTTTGACCTGGAAAGCGACCCCGGTGAGTTCGAGAACCTATGGGACAGCCCCGACCACCTCGACGTGCGCTTCGACCTGATGAAACGCAGCTTCGACGCGCTGGCCTTCGCGGTTGATATCGGGCCGGAACAGATCACCTACTACTGATAGGCGGTGACGGGGCCGACGCCGCCCCGTGATGGTGAAGAGGCGCCAGACGGGAGGCCTGGGGGCACGGGATGTCCCGTCGTGGCCCCGGAATCCGGCTTGGCTGCGCCGCCCGCGTCGACTCCGCCGCAATTGGCAGCGCCCTCGCTAGTCCGGGCTCTGCGCTCCGATCAGCTTCGCCCGCCGGCGGTGCTCATCCGGGCGGGTGTGGATACGCTCGATGTCGGCGGCGCTCATGAACCTGGGGCCGCCCAGCGCGTACGCCCCCACCACGATACGGGCCACCTTCACCGCCATCGCCGTGATGTTCTTCACCTCGGTTGAGTTCGCTCCGAGCGCGATCAGACCGTGGTTGCGGATGTAGACGCGCTTGGGCGACTCGCCGTGCTCGTCTGTGAATTCGGTCAGCGATTTCCACACCGCTCGGGCCAGCGGAATCCCCGGATCCGCGTAAGGGACGAAGGCGGAGGCGGGTCCGCAGACGACAATCTCATCGGGGAAGACGGGGCCCGCAGTCGCCTCTTCGGCCCGCTCGGAGCAAAGAATGGCGTTGACGAGCGTGGGGTGTGTGTGCCCGACGAAGGTGACGCCCGGCAGACGGAGACACAGCGCGTGGAGCAGCGCCTCGATGGAGGGGTGGCCCGGGGCCGCTGGATCGGCCTTGGCCTCGATCAGCTTGGCCTTGACCTGCCCGTCGGAGAGATCCCCGGCTTCGAGCATCGCCAGAACAGGCTCGAAACGCGTCAGGACGAGCCCGTCAGGCCCGATATTCACCATGCTTGATCCGCTGGCCTTGACCCAGTACGTTTCCTCGTCGACGCGCGCCGAGGTGTTTCCCTCGCCCAGGATCACGTATTCATGCTCGGGAACACCCAGATGGCGCGTAAGCTCGATCAGTTCGATAAGCACATCAGCAGACATATGATTCCTCCCTGGTTGGTCCGCGGTCTGTCGCCCGCGTTCGTACTGAGGCGACTAGATCACTCGGTTGCTGCCGCCGTCGATCGGCACCTGGGCGCCGGTCGTCTTGCTGAACAGCGGTCCGCACATCTCGGCCGCCAGCTCAGCGACGTCGCGGCTGGCGATCTCCGCTCCCAAAACATTGTTGCGCTTGTACTGCTCCACGGTGATCCCGTAGTGGGCCGCGCGCGCATTCAGGACCTCTTCGGTCCAGATGCCCGTGTCGAACACAGCGTGGGGGTTCAGCATGTTGACCCGAATGCCGTCCCCGCCCCACTCGAGTGCCGCAATTCGTGCCATCTGGGTCAGCGCGGCTTTCGAGGCCGAATAGGCCACCGCACCAGGTCCGGGTGCGGGCACGTTCCGTGAGCTCATCACAACCACCCGGCCCTTGCGCGGCGCGCACCGCAGAAGCGGGTACGCCTCCCGCATCAGCACCAGGTTCGCATCCAGGTTGACGGCCATCACGCGACGCCACTCCGCCATCGAAAGCGACGCGATGGGGCAGCCCTTCGGAAAGACGCCGGCATTGGGGACCAGCATATCGAGCCCGCCGTACGCGCGCACGGCTGCTTCGAGGGCCTGGCACACGGCGTCCTCGTCCGTCATGTCACACCGCAGGCCGAGATAGCCCGGCCCGTCGTACAACCTCACGACATCGGGGCTGATATCCAGGCCGACGACGGCAGCGCCCCGCTCGAGGAAGGCCTGCACGCACGCCCTACCAATGCCCGACGCGGCGCCGGTGACGAGGGCGACCTCACCGACGAACATGAGTTGCTCATCCGATTCTCGAACTGCCGCCTCGTCCAGCGCCAGGAAGGCTGCGCTGGCGACGTCCACGGGGAGCGGTACGTACCCGCCGAGTGACTCCGAGGCCAGGATGATGTCCATCGTGTGACGGTACAGGTCGCCCACCGTCGCCGCCTCCTGCGCGCTGCGTCCAACGGCACACATCCCGAACTCCGGGTCGAGGATCACGCGAGGTGCCCGGTCGGAGGTCGCCCACGCACGGCTTGCTTCGCGCTCGCCCGCCGCATACGCGGTCACGTCCCGGCCTACAAGCGGCGCATGCCTGGTCCAGGCCACATGATCGGGGGAGGCGGGCCCGCGCTGACTGAGGGTGCCTACGTCGTTTCTCCGCGCGAAGCTGACGCTCTTCGGACTGCTGTCTGTCGACATGATCAACGGGAACCCGGCGCTCGTCGATACCTCCTGCCGCAAGGCCGCCAACTCGAGGCGCAACGGCGCACTGGGTGCGGAGAAGGACACCGACGGCGCAAGGAATGCAGGAGACTTTGTCTCAGCGATGTGGCTCTTCGCCAGCGACACCAGTTCCACCACGCGCTCGTAGCAGCGCTGGGGCGTCTCCCCGTAGGCGAGGATCCCCTGCTGCATCAGCACGAGTCCTCCATCGTTATCCCGGCAAGCGACGGGCATCTGCGCAGCGCACCGAGCCGCAAGCTCGGCGCCAGAACGAGCATACGGGATGACCGTGACTGTATCAGCGTAGGCACCCGCCAGCCGCGCGAGCCCGTCAGGTGAATTCGCCAGCGCCAGCACACCATCGGAATGCACGTGGGCAACGTACTTGGCCGGCACGACGGCATGCACCAAGATGTTTGGCGACAGGGCCAGAGCACCACTGTCCACTGCGGCCGATTCGGTAGCCTTCGCCAGCTCCGCTCCCGAGAGCGTGCCCATTGCCACCAGCCGGACAAGGACGCGGAGCCGCAGACGCGCGAACCCTCTGGATTCGATCGCGGCCAAACGTTGGCGGCTACCGCTCACGTACAGGAACGTCTCGTCCTCCCTAAAGATGTTCTGCTCACCGACCTTCACCGACACACTGGTGCCTGCCTGTGAGAACAGGAATCCTTGCTGGCCCAACAGGCGCGCAAGGTAGACGCACTGTCCAAGATCACCTTCAAACTGAGCGGCTTCGGTTTCATCCCAGAGACTTTCCAAGTGAACCTCCCCACCCCGTCAACGTGACACTCATAGGGGCGAAGCAGTTGCTTCGCCCCCACGGGTTCAGCGTGGACTTCCTGGCGCTATCCGATGGATTGTGTCCGCCGCGGCCGGACGAGTCCAAGGCTCAGTCGGACGATCAGGCAATCGCCCGACCAGCGTCGCAATCGCCCGACCAGCGTCGCAATCGCCCGACCAGCGTCGCGAACGGACTAGCCGTTCTTCGCGTCCTCGAAGATCTTGGCCGCCACATCGACGTCAACGTCGTCGTGGACAATGGCCCGCAGGGCCTTGGCCATCGGCACCGGGTACTGGTTCTGCCACACGTTGCGGCCCAGGTTGATGCCCACCGCCCCCCGCTGGATGCCATCGTGCACGAACTCCAGCACCTCGCGGTTCGTCTCGACTTTGGGCCCGCCTGCCATCACGACAGGGACGGGACAACCGTCCACCACTTTGTCGAAGTCCTCACACCAGTAGGTCTTCACGACGTCGGCGCCCAGCTCGGCGCAGATGCGGCAACAAAGCGCCAGGTAGCGAGCGTCCCGCTTCGCGAGCTCCTTGCCCACCGCGGTCACCGCCATGACCGGGATCCCGTAGTCCTGGCACATGTTGACTGCCGTCACCAGGTTGTGCAATGTCTGGTGCTCGTGCTCACTCCCAATGAAGACCGAGATGCCCACCGCCGACACATTGAGACGGATGATCTCCTCGATCGAAGTGGTTAGCGCCTCGTCAGTCAGTGTTCTCCCGACGATGCTCGTGCAACCTGATATCCTGAGGATGATCGGGAGGCTACCCACCGGGTCGATGGCGGACCGCAGCACGCCGCGGGTACAGAAGAGCGCATCGCAGTACTCGACCAACGGCGCGATGGTCTCACCCGGCTTCACCAGGTTGCGCGTGGGGCCAAGGAAGTACCCGTGGTCGATCGGCAGGAAGAAGCAGCGGCCACCTGGTAGCAGTGATGTCAGACGATTCTTCTTTCCCCAATCCATTTCCACCATTACGTCATCTCCTTATCTGAGTTGAGTGTCCCGATAGCACATACCGGCGTCTAGTCTTCCGGTCTGATCACCAGGTAACCACGGTCGATCAGCCAGTGGTGAAACTCAAAGGTAGTGTGTACGCACGCCGTGAGACAGGTCCCCCGGACCTCCTGGTACTCGGCCGTGCCGCTCTCGAGCGCGTCAAGCTGTAGCTGCACCGGGCACGCCACGTCCTTGCAGTACTCTCGCCTCTGGTAGTCGACATATCCTTCGATTGACATCAACGTGGTCCTCCTTGGCGCACTCCCAGAGGAGATGCCGCTGCATTCCCGTCCCGAGGGAGTCGAACTCCCAGCCTTGAGACCCATGCCACGAAGAAGAATCCCCCTAGCGCTAGGTCGGGGCCGGAACCTGTTCAGGCATGTGGACAGGTGCATTCTAGCACGGGCCGCAGGCCGTGTCAACCGAATTGGACTGAGAGCCCTGGCCGCTTGCCAGTGGGTACGCGCCCCGCTGCGCCCAGTACTCCGCGATGCGCTTGATCCGCGCGAACGACGCATCGGTCGGCACGTTATCCCCAAAGCCCAGGATGAAGCGATCTCCCGGAGACACGGCCCGGAAGAGCTCGTCGAGGAAGGCCTCGAACTCGTCGTCCGAGAAAGCATCGGTCAGAATTACGGTCGCCAACCCGCCCCACATGGCTACCCGACCCTGCCACAATCGACGCGTCGTCGAAACGTCGATCGAGGTCATGGGACTGGGCGTCAATGCCTCGACGACTTCGACGCCGCACTCCATCAGACTGCGGAGGAGCCTCCGCATCTCGCCGTCGCCGTGGACGACGAGGAGCTTGCCCGCGGCGGAGAGCACCTGTCTGGCCTCCCGGTAGAACGGGGCGAAGAACGTATCAAACACCGGGGGCGGCGTCATCTGCTCGTCATAGTTGGCGCCAACTTCGACCGCCTGCACCGGCGCGCTGGCAGCCAACATAAGAATCTGGCGCTGCTGCTCTGTCAGGGCGCTGACGAGCGCCTCGACACGAGCCGGTCGATCGTGTATCTCGTAGTAGAACATCTCGTAGCCCATGAAGTTGATCATGAGCTGGTGAGCCGCGAGGTGCCCGGAGTAGGGTAAGGCCAGGCCGTCTGTCCCGACCGCGTCGACGAACTCGCCGTAGGCCTCGTAGTTCTCGACGACCGCAGTGTGCTCGATCAGGAACTGCAAGGCGTCATAGTCGCCGGGGCCCTTAAACGGGTACGCAGTGCGAGCTGCCGTGCCAGCCGCCCCCTTGAGCTCATCGGCCATCTGATCGCGGCTAGTCAGTGTCCCGTACGGCGTAACGGTCTGAGTCACCGTGAGGCCACCCTCGATACGCTTGGTCACGTCCACATCGCGGTAGACTTGACGGTAGAAGGACTCAGACCAGGCGCCGAAGCCAAAGATGCCAATCCCCAGGTCGCGCTGAATGTCCCAGAGGCTGGCGCTCTCATAAGGATGCGGCAGCGTGCCCTGGTTGTGATGGAACGAGTACCAGAGATCCATCCGAGCGATGAAGGGTATGTGGTCCACGGGCTGCCCGCGCATAGCAGCCAAGGCACGATCGCGGTGGTTCATCGGCCCGCCCCTTCCCTCGCTCTCTCGGCGACCTCGACAAGCGCCCGCAGATTCGCAGTCGGCGTCGTCAGTGGCACCGCGCATTCGGGTGATAGGATGTCGACGCCGCCATCAATGGCACGCGTGCACTCTGCAGCGACGTCATCGGGCGTGCCGGCGAGAAGCGTCTGCGTGTTGTTGACATTGCCGATCAGCGTCATGTGTCCGGCGGCGGCCGCCACCGCATCCTCGATCTCCACGAGCGACTCGAAATGATAGCAGTCGATGCCCGTCTGGGCGAAGTATGCCAGCCGATCGGTCGTGTTTCCGCAGCAGTGTAGCACTGTCGGGCACCCGATGGCGGCGATGATCTCCTGGTGAAGGGGAAGCAACATATCGCGGTACATGACCGGAGAGACCATCCCACCCGTCGAGTGGTCAGCCAGGCAGATGATGTCAGCGCCTGCGCGCATCTGCGCCCGAGCAAAGGCAATGGTCACCGTCTTGAGAGCATCGAGCGAGTCGCGGGCGCGGTCCGGCGAATCGATCGTGCTGATCAGGAACTCCTCCACCCCCATCAGATGGTACGAGAGTGACCACGGTCCCATCACCTTACCAACGATGACGACGCGCTCACCGTACGCCTTTCGCAGCAAGCTGAGCGCCTCGAGCACAACCTGGATCGAGCGCGCATCCATCCATCCTCGTGGAATGTGGAAGTCTCCTGTCCCGCTGAAGGGATGAGTCCGCGCCCCCGGCATCATATCGGGGCCGCCCCAGTCCACCCGGCAGCCGAGCGCCTCCGCTTCCTGTGTGACACTGAACACGGGCATCACCGTGTCGTAGCCTAGCACCTCGTAGCCTGCCGCCGCCAGTTGCGCCATCGCAAGAGCGTCGCGGTGGGCCTCCGGGAACCAGATCCCAGCCTCCGCCATCAGGTCGACCGTGGCCACCGAAACGACGTTGCCTACCGGCACACGATCGACGGGTCCCCCCAGCATCGCGGCCAGGAAGCGACGCTTCGGCGACATCGCCGGTTTCGTGCAGCAGTCCTCTGTCACTATGCGCACCGTGCCTGATCCTCGATGCGAATCGGGTAGCGTCCGTAGCGCAGACCCGTCTCGACCATCGCGCGGTAGTTGTCGATCTGCGCCCAGTCGGGCACCGAGTTCCCTGAACCGAGGCAGTACCCGCCACCCGGCGCGAGGGCTCGCAGCCGTTGCTTCGTGAGTTCGGCTACCTCTGCTGGCGTCCCGACCTCGAGAATCTCATTGGAGATGTTGCCGATGATTGTCAGCCGATCCCCAACTTGCGCCTTGACCTCTTCGATGTCCATGCAGGTGGGGTCGATGGGGTGAAGCCCATTGACGCCCAGCCCGATGAGATCATCCAACAGATCCCAGACGACGCCATCGGTGTGGAAGAAGAAGTACAGACCCCGTTCTCGGCAGACGCTGCCAAACTCCTCGTACCAGGGGAAGACGTGCACCCTCAGGTCCTCCATACTCACCATAGGACCAGACCCGAAGGCGATGTCGTCGACCGCCCAAACGGCCGCCACGTTATCGATCTTGGCCACCTGCCTCAGCCCTGCGAGCTGGATCTGCGCCACCTTCTCCATAACCCGTGAGACAAAGCGCGGGTTGCGCTTCAGGCTGACAGCGAAGTTGGCGAATCCCATCAACATCCACGTCATCGTGAAGATCTTACCCGACGTGGCGATGATCTTCATTCCCTCGGGAAGGTGCGCCTGCACCGCGTGGAACTTACCGAGATCGAGCTGGGCAGCGGCGTCCCAAGGGAACGTATCGATGTCCGCCTCTGTGTGGATTCGCGGATGCTTCCAC
>JAUVSX010000480.1 GCA_030596915.1 Chloroflexota bacterium
CCGTGAGGCCGGTCAGTGTAGCCGCGCTACCCATAGCGCGCTCCGCCGCTGAGGCGCGCCCCCGGACGCGGTAGGGATACCGCGGCTACAGGCCGCGCCGCGGAGTTGGAGGTCAAAGGACTGGCAGTCCCACCGCAACCCAACGTCGCGGTGAAGCTCTGCCATGAGATGCATCAGCTGCCCCGCAAGTGGCCCTCGCAGAACTGCCAGTCCTGCGGTGTCCGCTGACTTGCGACGATCCCGTGCCGACCTATAATGGCCGTAGACGCGTGGCGGCACGCGCCGTCTGCGGCCCAGTCTCGGCGGGCAGCCTCCCTATGGATAACAACCGCATCGCTTTCCACGGCACGCTTCAGCAGCTCCTCGACAAGGTCGAGGGCGGGGAGATGGTGCCCAAGCTGCAGGCCTCCCACGCGCCCCCCTGCAAGTTCTGGACCGCCTTCCAGGTCATCAACGGCATCCGCCACATGGCGCCCGTCATCCACGGGCCCAAGGGATGCGCCTACTCGGTCGCCAGCAACTACAAGATGCGCGGCTGCGAGTACCGCGGCGCCCCCCTCGAGCCCACCGCATGCACCGCCCAGAACGAGACCGACATCGTCTACGGCGGCGAGGGCAAGCTGCTCGAAGCGGTCCGCGAGGCAGCCGCGAGATACCACCCCGACCTGGTGGTGATCCTCTCCTGCTGCTGCTCCGGCATCATCGGCGATGACGTGGAGACGATCGCCGAGATCGCCGACGCGGAGGTCGATGCCCGCGTACTCGCCATCCGCAGCGAGGGCTTCGGCGGCGACTTCCGTAGCGGCTACGAGGACGCCTTCCGCGCACTGATGGACCTGATGGAGCCACGCGGGGAGGTGATGAAGGGCACCATCAACATCATCGGCGCGCGCGAAGGCCCCACCTACACGGAATGGACCGAGGACCTCAACGAGATCGAGCGGCTCGTGCGCGCCGTCGGCATCGAGATCAGCGGCGTCCTGTGCGGCGGCTGTACGGTCGAACAGATCCGCCGCGCCCCCTCGGCCGAGATCAATGCGTCCTGGTGCTACGACTGGGGCCAGAAGCTGGGCGACCTGATGGAGGAGCGCTTCGGCATTCCCTACGCCCGCACCGGCCAGCCCTACGGCCCCGCCGCGACAGAGGAATGGATCATGGGTGTCGCCGTGCCGCTGGGCCTGGAGGACAAGGCCCGGGAGGTCATAGACGCGGAGATGGCTGGCGTAGGCAGGGAGCTGGACACGCTGCGCCGTTTCTTCGAAGGCAAGACGGCGTTGATCGAGATCTCTGAGTACCCCGGCCCGATCCGCGCGCTGTCGCTCGCCCAGATGGCCAAGGAGTTCGGCGCCCACCCGGTTGTCATCAACTTGCACCCGTACACGGTCAAGGAGCGCATGCCCAGCATCAAGTTCCTGCTGGGGCGCGGGGAGAATCCCGAGGTGATCCTGACCAAAGGGCTCTTCTCGCTCGGCAGCTTCAACGTCACATCGGAGACACAGACCGAGGTCCAGGCCATAGCCGCACTATACGACGACGCCATCTACTTGGGCAGTGCGCGGCGCCAGCCAGGGGTCCCACAGATGAACCTGACGACGATGACGGGTTTTCCGCAGTACGGCTACCATGGGATCCGCAACATGGCCCGTCTGATCGAGGGTGGCGCCGAGCACGCTGATCGGCCTCGCTCGACGCTGTTCCGCAAGGTGCTCTACGGAGACTGATCGGTGGCCCAGGACGTGGGACAGGTAGCGGACGTCGAGACGGGCAAGGGCAAGTGCCACGATCCGTACCTGCGCTGCGCGCTCTACGGCGCTGCCCAAACCGCCCTGGGGGTGCGGGGTTGCTGCGTCCTGGCCCACTCGCCCCAGGGTTGCTCCCAACTCGTCGACACGGCTTTCGGCTGGCAGGACGCCGACTACACCGAGACGACGACTCTGTGCACGAAGCTCTGTGAGATCGAGATCGTGCACGGGGGGGAGGAGTTGCTCGCGCGCACGATTCTCGAGGCGCAGGAACTCGACATTCCGGTTATGTTCGTCCTCACCGCCTGCGGGCCAGAGATTGTGGGCGATGACATCGCGGCCGTATGCGATGACGTTGGCTCCCAGGTGCCATTCCCCATCGTGCCGATCCAGTGCGCGGGCTTTCGGGGCGATCAGAACTTCGGGACGGACATTGCGCTTGAGGCGATGCTGCAGGAACTGGCGCCGGAGGGTCGCGCGGACGGGACGATTCCGCAGTCGGTCTGCCTCGTCGCTCCCCACGCAAACGCGAATCCCACCTGGATCGGCGACCTGGACTGGGTAACCTCCGTCATCGAGCGCCTGGGTGGGACCGTCGCCGCCACCCTGACCCACAACACGACGCTGAGCGACTTCGAGCGCGTGCCCGCCGCCGATGGGTGTATCGTGCTGAGCCACGACGCCGGGCAGAGGGCAGCGGACTTCATATCGGAACGGCACGGGGTCGAGCAATGGTGCCGCGATCTGCCCCTGCCAGTGGGGTTCACGAACACCCGCCGCTGGCTTGCAGAACTGGGAAGCAGGCTGGGCGCCAAGGGGGAGGCTCAGGATCTCATCGCGGAGGGTGAGAAGCTGGTTGTTGAGACCTGCCGGCGTAAGTGGCTTGAGCAATCCGCCATGCATCGAGCGCCGGCCGCCATCGTCGCCGACGCGACGGTGGGCATTCCGTTGGTTCGCTTCATCACCGAGGACCTGGAGATGGTTCCCCAACTCGTCTGCCTGCGCTCAGGCCAGACCGGCGCCCACGAGCTCCTCGAACGCGAACTCGCGGACCTGAATCTCGACGCCCAGGTCGTGTACGATGCCGATGTGTACCTGGCAACACAGGCGCTGGCAGAGGCGAAGCCCGAGATGGTTCTGGCCAGCAACATCGAGCGCCACGCCGTCCGCGAGATGGGCATCCCGTACGTCTTCCAGGTAGCCAACCCGACCCGTCGCTTCCGCATGATCGACCGGGCCTACTTCGGCTACACCGGCATGCTCAACTTGATCGAGACCATCCAGAACGACTGGTGGGACCG
>JAUVSX010000075.1 GCA_030596915.1 Chloroflexota bacterium
ACCTTCTCGCGCGATTGGGCGGGCAGAGGGTTCACTTCGTGCTCGGCCAGGATGGTGGCGACGCGCTGCGAGGCGCGGTCTGCGAGTGACGTGCTGCCCGCGGCGCTCCACTCGCCATGCGATGCCCTCTCGAACAGCCCTGGATACCATCGCTCGCGCCAGTGGCGCTGTGTGTGCTTGGTGTTCAGGTACTGACCGCTGGGGCCGCGCTCTTCGATCAAATCCAGCGCGAGCGTCTCGTCCGTTACCTCGATGGGCGCCAGGAATCGCTTGAGCCAACCCACGATCTGATCGCAGATCGCTAGCTGAGCCAGGGACGTTGTGAGCCCGGACTCCAGGTAGCCGAGGTCGTGGATCAGGTCGGCGCCACCTAGCGTCTCTGTCATCAGAGTCAGCGTCGCTTCCGCGGCAGCTTGCTGGTCGACGACCTTCGAATCGCTACAGCCCCCTATGCCGAACATCGGCAGACGATATGCATGCGCCAGGGCCTGAGCGATGCCAGAACGCTTGGGGGATGCGTAGGGTGACACCAACGTGCGCATATCGAGATACTCGCTACTCCACCCCGGCATAATGAAGGGGGTGCCCTCGCGGACTAGCTGCGAAACCACAAGACCGACCAGTGCGCCCGCGTTGACCATAGCGGCGCCAGCAGCCGCGGTCACTGGGGCCGTCGTACCGCCCTGGCAGACGGGGACGTACATCAGCGGCAGGCCCTTGCGCGCGAGAAATAACAGCTTCTGCAGCGCATCTTCGTTGTGCAGGAGGCCCGTGGTGACGTTGATGTAGCAGATGGCGAAGGGCCTTTCCCGGAACGCCCCAGGCCCTCCAGCCACCGCCTCCGCCATCTCGACGGCATCCACTGTACCAGAGAACTCATTGGTCACGTAGATGATCGGCTTGGTGGTGTGTCCAAGCATCGCTTCCATCTGGTAGCGGTCGCTCACCCGTGGGTCGACGTCGCTGGGCACGAACATCGACATGAGGAAGTCGACGTGCTCTAGCGCATCGCACAGGATCGTGCCCTCGACAACGTCATTGAGTACCGCCTTGCGCCGCTGGCCGGTGCGGTGATCGATGATGTTCAGGCAGTCCGAGCCTGGCCCGTAGTAGCAGCGATGAGCTCCCAGCGACATGGCCGGCTCGCCCTCTTGATTGAAGATAGCCACTTTCCCTAATGCGGTCTGCAGAGCTCTCTCCACCAAGGGCGCCGGAATGAGGACGCGATTGGCGCCAGTGACCGACGCGCCTGCTTTCTGCAGCAGGTCAATGGCCTCCTGGTGGCGCAGGTCTACGCCGATGCGCGACAGTATCTCGAGGCTGGCGTCGTGCATTCGCTGGCGCTGTTCAGAAGTTAGGTGCGCAAGGGGCTGTACAGCTTCCGCACAATCGCTTGAGGGTGGGTCGGTTTCTTGCATCTTTCTGCTCCTTCTCCGCCTCCGTCGGCGGGCAGCGGCGCGATGACCGTACTAGCGGACGAACGAGCGGACCCACGGCCAGTGTCGCTGGCTGCCCGCGAGCACCAGGGACGCCGCGGGAGAGGATCGCTCAAGGACCGCTGCGCGCAGACCGCGGTAGCGCTTCCTTGGAGCTGCGGCAGGGCGATACTCGAAACAGTGCGTCCTTGCGTGACGCTACGATCCCGTTGGTGGCCTAAGAATAGCCCCCAGATCCGCCGAGCTCACCATTGCTGCATAGCGGGCCAGGTAGCCGGTCGTGATCTTGGCCGGGCGTGGCTGCCACTTCTCCCGGCGCCGGGCCAGTTCCTCATCCGAAACGTGTAGCGTCAGGCGCTTGCTGAGGATGTCGATCTCGATCTCGTCCCCCTCCTGCACCAGTCCGATCGGTCCGCCGCCAGCCGCCTCGGGCGAGATGTGGCCAATGGCGGCGCCCTTCGAGGCGCCGGAGAAGCGACCGTCGGTCAGCAGGGCGACTCGGTCGTCGAGGCCCATTCCAGCGAGCGCCGAGGTGGCCATCAGCATCTCGCGCATACCCGGCCCGCCGCGCGGGCCCTCGTAGCGGATGACGATCACATCCCCGGGCTGGATGCGCTGAGCGAGGATTGCGTCCATCGCGGCCCGCTCGGCGTCGAAGACGCGCGCTGGACCTCGGTGGTGCACCATCTCGGGCCGGACAGCGGCAGCCTTGACGACCGCGCCACCTGGCGCCAGGTTGCCCCGCATGATGGCGATCCCGCCATCGGGACGGTAGGGGTCGCTGGCGGGGCGGATGACGTTGTTCAGTCGTCCTGCGCCGGCGAGATTCTCAGCGAGGCTCTTTCCGGTAACCGTCCGCACTGTGCCGTCGAGCAAACCCTGGCCGAGCAGCTCTGCCATCACGGCGGGCACGCCGCCCGCTTCGTCCAGATCCTGCATGTGGTGCGGACCTGACGGCACGAGCTTGACTATGTAAGGTGTCCGGGCGCTGACGGCGTCGAAAAGATCGAGCGGAAGCGAGATGCCAGCGTCGTAGGCGATGGCGGGCAGGTGCAGCACGGTGTTGGTCGAGCCGCCGATCGCCATATCGACCGTGATGGCATTCAGGAAAGCGACCTCCGTCATGATGTCGCTCGGGCGGATGTTCTCATCGACGAGTGACAGGATCCGCGTCCCGGCCCACTTCGCCAGGCGCGTCCGGGCCGCCGTAAGGGCGGGAATTGTGCCGTTTCCTGGCAGTCCCAGGCCAAGAGCCTCGGTCAGGCAGTTCATCGAGTTGGCGGTGAACAGGCCCGAGCAACTGCCGCAGCCGGGACAAGCGGCCAGCTCCAGTTCCTGCAAGGCGGACTCTGTCAGCTCGCCCACCTGGTACTTGCCAACACCCTCGAATAGGGTATTGAGGTCGACATCGCGCCCCGCGGAACGTCCAGCCATCATAGGCCCACCGCTCCCGAAAATGGCGGGTATATTGACCCGGGCAGCGGCCATAAGCATCCCCGGCACGATCTTGTCGCAGTTTGGGATGAGCACGAGTCCATCGAAGGCGTGGGCCAGCGCCATGCTCTCCACCGAGTCGGCGATTAGCTCCCGGCTCGGCAGGGAGTAGTGCATACCGGGGTGACCCATCGCGATGCCATCGCACACGCCGATGACGCTGAACTCGAGGGGTGTGCCGCCCGCCATGCGGACGCCGGCTTTCACGGCCTCAGCGATCGTATCCAGGTGTACGTGACACGGCGCGCAGCGGGACCGAGAGTCGGCCACGACGCGGCGGGCGTGCGGGAGGTCGGCGGGGGACAGGCCCGAGGCGTAGAAGAGACTCCGGTGTGGGGCGCGTTCGATGCCCTTCTTTACTGCGTCGCTGCGCATACCAGTTCCTTTCATCCCAAGAGAGTGACGTCAGGTGCGGTTGTTGCCAGGGCTTCAACGACGAGGTCGCCCATCTCTCGCGTGCCTATGGTCGTTGCGCCAGGCTCGGCGATGTCACGGGTCCGGTAGCCCTGCGCCAGTACAGCCTCCACAGCGGCCTCAACGGCGTCAGCCTCTTGCTCCAGTTCGAGCGAGTGGCGCAGCAGCATTCCGGCGCTGAGAATGGTGGCCAGAGGGTTGACGACGTTCTGTCCCGTGTACTTCGGCGCCGACCCGTGGATGGGCTCGCAAAGGCCTGGCTTGTGCAGCCCGATAGCCCCTGACGGCAGCATACCCCTCGAGCCGGCGATCATCGAGGCCTCGTCGGTCAGGATATCGCCGAACATGTTGCCCGTGACGATGACGTCGAAGATGCTGGGGTAGCGCACGAGGCGCATCGCAGCGATGTCCACGTACATGCTATCGAACTCGACGTCGGGGTAGCCGCTGGCCACGCGAGTGGCCGTTTCCCTCCAGAGCCGTGAGTTTTCCAGCACATTGGCCTTGTCGACTGACGTGACCTTCTTGCGCCGCTTGCGGGCGAGTTCGAACGCCACCCGTACGACACGCTCGATCTCAGGTTCGCTGTAGAGCATCGTGTCGTAGGCCGCACGTGCCCCGTCCACGGTTGTGCGAGCGCGCTCCCCGAAGTAGATGCCGCCGGTGAGCTCGCGGACGACGACGAGGTCGACGTCCGCGATGACCTCAGGCTTGATGGTCGACGCGTGGAGCAGTTGCGGGTAGAGCTTCACGGGGCGCAAGTTGGCGAACACGCCCAAGCCCTTCCGGAGGCCCAAGAGCCCCTGCTCCGGACGGACCGGCGAGAGCGGGTCATCGTACTTGGGGTCACCAACGGCGCCGAGCAGGACGGCATCGCTGGCGCGGCACTTGGCGAGGGTCTCGTCTGGCAGCGCCGTGCCAGTGGCGTCGATAGCGGCGCCTCCAACAAGCGCTTCGTCGAACTCGAACGTGTGGTCGAACAGGGTCGCCACCTGGCGCAGCACCTTCACCGCCTCGGCCACGACCTCGGGGCTTATGCCGTCCCCGGGTAGTGTCGTGATGTTTGCCTTCATCAGTTAGTAAGCCTCCGTTGTGGTCTCGTTGTTGTGTCGTTCCGTAGTGCGAGCGCACGTTCGCTGAACCTATCCTGCGGCCGCGGCGCAGCGCGAGGATGGGCGTCTAGTCTGCCATCGTGAGGCCGTACTCGACGGCGTCCGCCAGCGCGAGCCAGCTCGCCTCAATGATGTTCGGCGATGCCCCCACAGTGCTCCAGCGACGACCGGCACTCTGCGTGTCGATCGACACGCGCGTGATTGCCTCGGTGCCGGATCCGCTGTCGATGATGTGAACTTTGTAGTCGACGAGGTGGAAATCGGCCAGTTGAGGATAGGCCTGAATCAGCGCCTTGCGCAGCGCCGCGTCGAGGGCGTTGACGGGCCCGTTGCCCCCAGCCGCCGTGTGCAGGATCTGGTCCCCGACGCGCACCTTGACGGTCGCCTCGGCGAAGATGCCCCGCCGCTCCCGATGCTCGACGACGACCATAAAGTCCAGCATTTCGAAGGGTGGCGTGTACGACGGCTGGGCGCGGCGCAGTAGCAGCTCAACCGAACCTTCAGCGCCTTCGAAGGTGAACCCTTGATGCTCCAGTCGCTTGATCGTCTTGAGCACGTCGGAAAGGCCCTCGCCACTCTGAAGCGCGAGGCCCATGTCATCGGCCTTGCTGCGGAGAGTGCCGCGTCCCGAGAGCTCGGAAACGAGGACGCGTGACTGGTTTCCCACGAGTTCTGGCTCGATGTGCTGGTAGCTCTGCGCGCTGCGCCGCATCGCTGCCGCGTGGATGCCGCCCTTGTGAGCAAACGCGCTCTGCCCCACGTAGGGCGCCTGGCGAAAAAGCGAGCGATTGGCAATGGACGCGACGGCCCGTGCGGCAGGCGTCAGATGGCTCAACCGACCTGGGGGTAGGGCGCGTTTCCCCATCTTGAGTTCAAGGGCCGGGATGACTGTGCATAGATTGGCGTTGCCGCATCGCTCGCCGTACCCGTTCATAGTGCCCTGCACGTGCTGCGCCCCCGCTCGAACGGCGGCCAGGCTGTTGGCGTCGGCTAGCCCCCCGTCGTCGTGTGTGTGGATTCCAAACGCGATCCCGGGTAGTGCCTGCCGCATTCGGAGAACAGCGCCCTCGATCTCCCATGGCATCGCGCCGCCGTTCGTATCGGCCAGGACCAGGACATCTGCGCCGCCGTCCGCTGCCGCGACGACTGTCTCGCGGGCGTAAGCCTCGTCAGCCCGGTAGCCGTCGAAGAAGTGCTCGGCGTCGAAGACGACCTCGCGCCCCTGGGCTTTCACGAAGGCGACACTCTCGTTGATCATTCGCAGGTTCTCAGGCAGTGTCGTGCGGAGCACATCCTCGACGTGGAGCGTCCAGCTCTTGCCCACGATGGTGACGACGGGCGTCTCTGCCGCTACGAGCGCGGCAAGGTTCGCGTCGTCGTGGGGCGCGGTGCCTGCCCGGCAGGTACTACCGAAGGCCGCCACGCGAGTCTGCCTGAGACTGAGCTCGCGCACCCGCTGGAAGTACGCGACGTCCTTAGGGTTGGAGCCCGGCCAGCCTCCCTCCACATAGTGAACGCCGAGCTCATCAAGTAAGCGTGTGATCTTGAGTTTGTCGTCGACAGACAGAGAGATGCCTTCTCCCTGCGAGCCGTCGCGGAGAGTTGTGTCGTAGAGTCGGATGCTCGGAAGTGCTAGGCTGTCCACCGCTACCCTGCCCCGGCGCTTCTGGCGCTCATGCGCTTGCGTGTGTAAGGAACGAGCCCACCGGCCTCAATGACGGCCATGATGAACGGAGGGAAGGGACTCGTGCGGTAGGTGCGCCCCGTGCGGCCGTTTGTGATGGCGCCCGCGGCAAGATCGATCGTGAGGACGTCTCCTGCCTCTGTCTCGTCCGCCGCGTCGGGGCACTCCAGGATGGGCAAACCGATATTGATCGCGTTGCGGTAGAAGATCCGCGCGTAGCTCTTTGCGACGACGCAAGCCACTCCGGCTGCCTTGATCGCTACGGGCGCGTGCTCACGTGAAGAGCCGCAGCCAAAGTTCTCGCCAGCGACGATCACGTCGCCCGGCTGCACTGCTGTCACGAAGCCAGGGTCGATGTCCTCCATACAATGACAGGCCAGCTCCGCCGCTCCCGACATGTTCAGGTATCGGGCCGGAATAATCGCGTCGGTGTCGACGTTATCGCCGTACTTCCAGACTTTGCCTGTGATCCTCATGCCAGCACCGCCTCAGGTGTCGAGATGTGTCCAGCGATGGCGGATGCCGCGGCGACGGCGGGACCGGCCAGATAGACCTCGCTATTGGGGTGCCCCATACGGCCGCGGAAGTTGCGATTCGTCGTGCTGATCGCCCGCTCGCCGGCAGCAAGCACGCCCATATGGCCACCCAGACAGGGGCCGCAGGTGGGGGTGCTCACAACTGCGCCGGCCTCGATGAATGACTCAATCAGACCTTCGCGGAGCGCGTCGAGATAGACCTGCTGGGTGCCCGGGATGATGATGCAGCGCACGTCGGGATGGACCTCGCGCCCGCCGAGAAGGAATGCAGCGACCCGCAGATCCTCGATCCGGCCGTTGGTGCACGAGCCAATGACGGCCTGATCGATCTGGACGTCACCAGCGCTGCTGGCCGGCCTCGCGTTCTCCGGAAGGTGAGGGAAGGCCACCTGCGGTTCGATGGCGCTCACGTCGATCTCGACCACCTCACTGTAACGGGCATCCTCGTCGGCCTCGTAAACCTGCCCAGGTCGTGTGGCTCGCCCGGCCAGGTAGGCTTGCGCCGTCTCGTCCACGGCGAACAGCCCCGCTTTCCCTCCGGCCTCGATCGCCATGTTGGCCATTGTGAAGCGGGCGGCCATACTGAGGTCGCGCACGGCCGGCCCGGAGAACTCCATACTCATGTACCGTGCCCCGCCGACGCCGATCCGTCCGATGGTGTAGAGAATAAGGTCCTTGCCGCCGACCCACGGCTGTAGCTGCCCCGAATAGACAAAGCGGATCGTATCGGGGACACGCAGCCATACGTGACCTGTCGCCATGGCAACGGCGATGTCGGTACTGCCCATACCGGTGGCAAAGGCGCCCAAAGCGCCGTAGGTGCAGGTATGGGAATCGGCGCCGACGATGACGTCGCCCGGCACGACCAAGCCGCGCTCCGGTAGGAGGACGTGTTCGATACCGGCGCGCCCCACTTCGAACTGGGTGGTCAACTCCTGGGCCCGCGCGAACTGGCGCATTGCGCGGCACTGCTCGGCGGACTTGATGTCTTTGTTTGGTGTGAAGTGGTCCGGCACGAGCACGACACGGCCAGGGTCAAAGACACCACCGACGCCCAGCTTCGCGAACTCCTGGATCGCGATAGGCGCGGTGATGTCGTTGGCCAGGACCAGGTCCACCGAGACTTCGACCAGGTCGCCCGGCCAGACATCAGGCGCGCCTCCCTGTGCAGACCGCGAGGCCGCTGCTTCATCGTCGTCCAAGAGATGGGCGGCGATGATCTTCTCTGCCATTGTGTGTCCCATTGCGATAGCACTCCCTGGTGTGAGGGCCGGACCCAGTTCGGCCCTCGCTTGGGTTGGTGAGGGCTATGCCCTCCACCTTACACGTCGCGCCGCTGTGAGGTCACCGTCCTACTGCACCGCCTCACGACGGGCGGCGATAAGCCGGTTCAGTGCGAACATGTAGGCCCTCGCGGCTGCTGTGATGATGTCATTGTCGGCTCCGTGGCCGCTGAACACGCGGCGTTCGACACCGTTCTCCTTGACGGGTTCACTCGCCTGGATGCGGATTGTCACGCGCCCAACCGCGTCGATGCCTTCCGTCACCGCCTGGATCGAGAACTCGATGAGCTCGTTGGGCTCGCCGATGACGCGATTGATCGCCCGGTAGAGGGCGTCCACAGGCCCTGTGCCGTGATCGGCATCGCAGTGCAGTTGGCCATCGGGCCCCCGGATCCGGACGGTGGCCGTCGGGATGCTGAAGTTGCCACACGTGATTTGGATCTGCTCGAGGTGATACGTCTCCTGGAAGAACATCTGCGCCTCGTCGGCGACGATCGCCTCCAGGTCACGCGTGTCGACCGTCTTCTTCTTGTCCGCCACCGTCAGGAAACGCTCGTAGACTTTCTCAAACTGATCCCCTGCCAGGATGTATCCCAGATCGGCCAGCCTGTGGCGCAACCCTGCCCGGCCGGACCGCGCCGAAAGGATGATCTCGGAGTCCGGTACACCCACATCGCGGGGATTGATGATCTCGTAGGTGGTGCGTTCCTTGAGCACGCCATCCTGATGGATGCCTGACGAGTGGGCGAACGCGTTGGCCCCGACGATAGCCTTGTTGGGCTGGACAGGGATCCCGGTCAGATTGCTGACAAGCCGACTGATCGGATAGAAGTGGCGCGTGTTGATGTTGCTATGCAGTCCGAATACGTCCTGGCGTGTCTTGATCGCCATCACGACTTCTTCCATCGACGAGTTGCCCGCCCGTTCGCCGATTCCGTTGATCGTGACCTCCGCCTGCCGCGCCCCGCTGAGTATGGCGGCCAGCGTGTTGGCCGTGGCCATTCCCAGGTCGTCGTGGCAGTGGACCGCAATCACGGCCTTGTCGATGTTCGGCACGTTCTCTTTGATCCCGCGGATGAGCGCGCCGAACTCGGCCGGCGTGCTATAGCCCGTCGTGTCGGGGATGTTGACGACTGTGGCGCCAGCCTTGATGACGGCCTCCAGCACCTGGTAGAGGTACTCGGGCTCCGCGCGTCCCGCATCCTCAGTGTAGTACTGTACGTCGTCAACGAACCGCCGGGAGTACCTAACCGCGTCGACGCCACGCTCAAGCGCGCCCTCGCGCGTCGTGCGTAGCTTGTGCCGAATGTGCACGTCGGAGACCCCGAGCCCGGTGTGGATGCGCGGGCGAGCGGCATCCCGTATTGCCTCTGCGGCCACGTCGATGTCTTTCCGGTTGGCTCGTGTGAGGCCGCATACGACGCAATCGCGAATCTCTCTGGAGATCCGCTGCACGGACCGGAAGTCTCCAGGTGAGGAGATTGGGAAGCCGGCGTCGAGGGCGTCCACCTCCATCTCCTCAGGGGCGTGGGCGATCTCGAGTTTCTCGTTGACGTTAAGGGCCGCGCCAGGTGATTGCTCCCCGTCTCGCAGAGTCGTGTCGAAGATGATCAACCTATCCCGAGGGTCTCTTGTAACGTCGCTCTCGTCCATCGCCGCCGGCATCCTCTTCTCTCCTTAGTACTGCTCGCCGCTCGCCTCAGCCCCCTGGGCGGAGGGAACGGACGGCAGCCCCTGCTCGCCACATCTCGGACTCACGCACCTCACGCAGCTCGGCCTCGAGT
>JAUVSX010000501.1 GCA_030596915.1 Chloroflexota bacterium
AGATATCATCTGGAGGATCAATCATGGCGGATTGTATTCGGGTAGGGTTCGCTGGCGCTCGCCGTGCCAGCTCTTTCTTCAAAGCGTTCCAGGCCCACCCTGACACGGGGATTGTGGCGCTTTGCGACATCGACGAGCAGTATCATGCCCGAGGTGCCGGACGAGAACAGCGACGCGTCCTATCAGTACGGGACTGAGTTCGGCCGCGACTATCTGAGCGGCGCCTAATCCGTGCAAACGTAGACCGGCGGGATGGGAATCCCGCCCCACGGGAGGGGGGGGTTGTAGGGCAGGTTTCCCAACCTGCCGTCTCTAGACAAGCAGATCACCAAGGAGGAATCTCGGTGGCCAAAGACATCAGGGTTGGGTTTGCTGGCGCCCGCCGTGCCAGCTCTTTCTTCAAGGCGTTCCAGGTTCATCCGGACGCGGAGATCGTAGCGCTGTGCGATATCAACGAGGCGACGCTGGCCGAGGCCGGCGAGGCGACGGGCATCACACAGCTCTACGTCGAGTATGGGAAGATGCTGGAGGCCGCCGAGCTCGATGCGGTCGTCGTCGCCACGCCGATGCAGTTCCACGTGCCGCAGTCAATAAGTGCGCTGCAGCGCGGCATCCACGTGCTGAGTGAGGTCACCGCCGCGGTCTCGGTCGACGAAGCACGTTGGCTCGTGCAGGAGTGCAACAAGAGCGACGCCGTCTACATGATGGCCGAGAACTACATCTATATGAAGCACAACGTCCCCGTGGAGGCGATGGTCGAGGCCGGGGTCTTCGGCGAGACGTACTACGCGGAGGGCGAGTACATCCACGAACTCTCGTCCATGCATCATATGGCCGACGGATCGCCGACCTGGCGCTACTACTGGCAAGTGGGCGTGAACGGCTCGACGTACCCCACGCACAGCCTCGGCCCTTGCCTGCGCTGGATCAAGGAGCGGCCGGAGAAGATCAGTTGCATCGGCACCGGCAATTGGACTGATCCAGAGCACGCGATGGAGGATACCGTGTTGCTGCTCTGCAAGACTGGCAGCGGCAAGCTCATTCGCATCCGGGTCGACATGCTGTCGAAGCGGCCCCACGCGATGACCAACTACACCCTGCAGGGGACGCAGGGGGGGTACGAGAGTGCGCGTTTCCCGGGCCCGAACTACCGGGGCTACCCGAACGACAACTACGTGGTGTGGCTCGAGGACTACTGCGACGATCCGAACGAGTGGGCGCCCCTGGTGACCTTCGAGGACGAGTTTCTGCCCGATATCTGGCGCAATCCGCCTCCAGAGGCGATGGAGGCAGGCCACGGCGGCGGCGACTACTTCGAGGTGATGGACTTCGTCGACGCCGTCAAGGGTAACCGCGCGCCGCCCATCGATATTCACGACGCGATGGACATGACGTTGCCGGGCCTGGTCAGCCAGGAATCGATCCGGCGGGGCGGCGAGTGGCTCGACGTGCCCGATTCGAGGGAGTGGTAGGAGCGGCATCACGGCAGGCGCATAGGGACGACGCCGACCGCGGACGGTCGGGACGGAGGACGGAGGACCAAGGACGAAGCCGACCCAGGGCGGTCGGGACGAAGCCGACGTAGGACGGTCGGTTCGCCGACCGAAGACGGTCGGGACCAAGGACGAAGGACGAGCGCCCTGTCAGGGAAACTGAAGCTGATGGATATCAAGTACAAGCCTGAGTGGGAAGAGACGAAGCAGCGATTCCTGGCCTGGTGGGCCGGGGAGGCGATCGGTCGCTGCGCGCTGGGGATCACGGCGCCGCGAGACGACGGGGTGGGCATTGAGCCTCCCGAGTACCCGTCGGATCCGCTGCAGCGATGGACCGACCTGGAGTTCATCGCGGCGCTCAATGAGTACGTGCACTCGACGACCTTCTATGGTGGTGAGGCGATCCCTGTCTGGCACGGCGGCTACCCCGGCCATACGAGTTGCCCGGCGTTCCTGGGGTGCCCGACTTCGCTCGACGAGCGCACCGGCTGGTGGGACCCCATCTTCGACGAGGACAGCGACGACTGGGACGCAATTTCGCTGGCGGTGGATCCGGAGAATGCGTGGTGGCAGTTCACGCTCGCGCAGGCGCGCCGTTCGCTGGTCGAGTGCGCCGGCAAGTCCATCCCATGCATCGGCGGCGCGTTGGGAGGCTGTGGGGATACGCTGGCCGCCCTGCGGGGCAGCTTGCCGCTCCTATATGACGTCAAGCTCGTGCCCGACCGGGTTCGCGAGGCCGAGCTGCATCTGATGGACATCTGGATCGATGTCTACGGCGCCCTCTACCAGATTGACCACGAGGCCGCTGAAGGGAGCACGGTTGGGTGGTTCCCCCTCTGGTCGCCCGGCCGGTTCTATGTCACCCACTGCGACTTCTCCTATATGATCTCGACGGAGATGTTCTGCGATCTGTTCATCCCGGCTCTTGAGCGCCAGACGGCGTACCTGGACCACTGCGTGCACCACACGGACGGCATCGAGGCCTTCCGCCACGTGTCGGCGCTGTGCGACCTGCCGCGCCTCGATGCGTTGCAGATCCTTCCGGGCGCGGGCAAGCCCAGCCCGCTTCACTACATCGAGACGTTGCGCCTGGTCCAGGCGCTGGGCAAGAACCTGCACATCACGATTCCGCCGGAGGAAGTCGAACTGGCGCTCGAGCACCTATCGGCTCGCGGTCTCTTTATTCAGACGCACTGCGAGACGGAGGAGCAGGCGCGCTATCTGCTCCGGAAGGCGGAGGACTGGTCTCACGACTGAGGGAGCCACGACGCTATGCTGATTGATGTCAAAGATGTTGATAGGGCATTCTACGAGCGACACCTGGCGGACTGGCTGCCCGACAGGCTGATC
>JAUVSX010000354.1 GCA_030596915.1 Chloroflexota bacterium
GATTGCTAGGGACGGAAGAGCCCCAGACCACGCGCCACGCCGAAACTGCTGCCAGCCCGACCGTCCTACGCGTGGGCCGACAGAGGCTGCATTTCAGTCTTGGGACCAATGCCCGGTGCGACCCGGTCATCCTCCGCCACGGGGTCACCCTGAGTCGCCCGCTCGCTGAAATGCACCCGATCGCCCCCCAAGACCGGAACAGACCCGCGACAGAGAAGCGCCGCGGCGGTCGCCGCGGCGCGAGTGTCTGCGTGTCTGCCAGAGCGACACTAGCCAACGTATGGGCGAAGGCCCTTGTACACGCGTCGGCCGGAGAGGGTCTGCAGGATCTTCTCCGGCAAGCGCCCCAGCTCCTCACCCAGCTCTCTGGGCGTCAAAGGTCTGTTGCCGTTGGCCAAGAAGACTCGAAGGACCGCATCGACGAGGGTCAGACCGTCATTGAGATAACCGGGCTCCATGCTGCAGTGTGCGCGCAGGATGTGCTGGAGACCGTGCACCTGCGTCACCTCTCCCGTCTTCTCGTCGACCCAATCAATCCGCTCATCCGCATCAATATCCGCCGTGAACACGCTGCGATGAGTGTCGCAAAGATGTGCGCGAAGCTCCACGCTGAAGTTGAGATTGCGCCGGTCCCACCACCCGTACTCCACGTGGAACGGGGTATCGAGCGTTGGCTTAACCAGCGCAGGAACAAGCGGGGGAACGGGGGTTCTATTCATGACCAGACCTAGCCTCGACCCGAAATGTGTCGCAGCACCCAGTAGTTGTCCCCGATTGGCGAGTACAGATCGCCGGAGACTAGCTCGGCAAGGACTGGGCCGGGTGGTGTCCGCACCAGCAGGTTGATGGCGCTGTAGAGCGTGGCGGCGTGGACGGTCCCCTGAGGACTTAGCTTCACCAGCTCAGGGAACAACTCATAGACGGACTGCGCCAGGGTAAGCTTTCGCGCCCGCGCTCGGGCCGACACCACATCCCCTGCACCCGGGTACTCCTCTTCCAGAATCATCCGGTCGTCATACTCACACGGGATCCGCGTCTGCCGCATCTCGAACGTCAGCTTGGCATCAACCGCCAACGCGACGCGCACCCACTCGCGCCTGGGCCTGCGCCGGCGGCGCCGAACGATGACCCTTCCCGGCTCACTTGCTCGCGCCAGCTCGAGATACGCGCCCACCGGCACCTGGTTCCTCTCGTACCAGTCCTTCAGGCCATAGACATAGCGCCCGGAACGCACGACCCAGCCGGGCATCTCCTCGCCCGTGTCGCCATCCACGAACACGAAGTGGATACGCTGGGTCCGCGCCGTCGGGAACACGTGAATCAACCGGCTCGACAACGGCACAGTTCCGTAGCGCCAATGGCTGTAGGGCAGAACAACCGTAACCGGCTCCGTAACTGCCGACGGAGGAGCCAGATCCGACCACTCGTCGTCCAGTTGTCGCTCGAGCGCCACCATTTCGCTCGTAAGCAGTGTCGCATCATAATCGATGCCATCGTACGCCAGGTAGCGAGGAACCGACTGGACGCCCTCGGGCTCGAGGCGACGCAAGAACCACAGCACCTCCCCGGACGGTCCGACTTCGTCGAACCGCTCGTCCTCTTGCAGAGCATAGTTCAGAGAAAAGACGCGTAGCTGCGAGGAGACCTCCTCCGGCAACTCCAGATCCCCCAGGAGCTGCTCAGTGGGCAGTGGGCCTCCGCCCGACATATCGAGAACCGCCTCCGCCACGTTCAGGTGGCCCACGTGAACTTCCACAAGCAGGTCCCGACGGAACCACTCGCCGGCCAGACGCACGAAGTGCGGATCCGACTCGAGCAGGCCCTCCAGCATCACGCCAACACGCTCCCCATACTGGGCGGCCAACTCCTCCCCAGAGCGGATCTCGTCACCCGCAGCCGCCTCGGTCGCGGATTCATCGTTCAGAGCGTGATCCACCAACTCAGATGCGAACTCGCGCACCTTGCCGTCCTCAAACTGGACCTTGGCGACCTGGAACTCGCCGTGCTCGGGATTGTGCCCCGGGCGCAGCCCGACAACGCTGCCCAGTTGGTAGTCCAGTACCGGGAAGACCACGTCCTCACCCACCACGTAGCTCTGCGCGGGACGGTACGGGGTGCCCCTAGAAGCAGCGCGTCGGATGAGCGCCTCTTCCTCCTGGTACCGGTGCTCGACCAAGGCGCCGCCCAGTTCGTCCGCCCCAGACGGCATCTCCTTGTCTATGAGCAGCGCGCTTAAGTAGTGGAGATCGTCGGGGGAAACCGAAAACTTGTCGCGCCAGTACGCGGGGTCCTGTGTCTTGCGCCGGATCAAATTCAGCTCTCCCAGTAGGCGTCGTCCCCACAGAGGTGCGGGGACGGCAATGCGATGACTCCGAGATTATACCAGGCTTCCCTTGGATTGACAAACCGTGCGGAGAAGTCCGCGGCGAGCTTGGGGCACGAGCCGGCCGCGACTGCTAAGAACATAGCTCGCGCGGAAGACAGGCCAGGAACCTGGCCAAAAAGCACAGTGTGGGGATCGCCTGGTGCTCCATTACCCACTCGAGTGTCCAGATAGGCCTCTCGAGGGCGTCGATGATCACCTGCGTAGCCTAATCTTCTGCCCAGGAGCAGTCGGCCTCGCACCGACTCAGTGTTGACTGCATTTTCGGCCGTATCTGCAGACCGGATTGGGCGAAGCCACCTTCGCTGAGCTCTGCGCGTGTCCATCGTGCAAGTGCATCTTCACCAGGGCGTCATCCCATCCGCACATCTGGATCAGCAGCACCGGCCTCAACCCAGTTGCTCCGATCCCGTGCTCAGAGCTTCCTGCCAGATCGGCCAGCTCATTGGGGTCTTTCACCAGTTGATGCGCGCCGTCCTCAGCCGTCAGGCTCTGGGCTTGCAGTCAGTCGCAGATTCGTATCACGCGCTCACAACACAGGCCAATCCGGGCACCATGGCAGCTCGGTACGGCGAAGTCAGGCCAGTCGAAGGGCGCGTCGCTCTCGAACAGGGGCACTGAGGACAGCCACCCGGAAACAATCTCGCCTCTCGAGGCCTGCGAGCCATCACAGAGTGCGTGGTGCGCCTACCGGATCGGCGCCGAAGACGCGAAACGTAGCCCCTTGCCCCACCCTACCCTGGCCATTCATCTCGCACCGCTCGGGTAGCCCTATCAGTCCGGCGACCCACGGCGGTCCGGCAATGAGGTCTACCGACCGGCATTCCGTGGGAAGCGCCCCAAGGTCGCCGGGGTCGCTTGCGCCGCGAACGTCTAGCCGTGGCCAAGGGTAGTTCGCATCGAGCCACTGCAACCCGTCCACGCTGATTCCGCTCACCCAGACCTGCCAATGCAGATGCGCTGCGGTCGAAAGGCCGGTGTTCCCGATCTTGCCGATCACATCGCCCGCCTCAACCTGCTGCCCCACCACAACTTCCATTGCGGAGAGGTGAGCGTATCCCGTTAGCAGGCCCCACCCGTGATCAACCACCACCATGTTACCGTGGATCGCCAGCATCTCTGCCAGCACAACTGTGCCTGCGGCGGACACGTACACGGGTGTGCCAGTCGGTCCGCGGAAGTCGGTGCCAGTGTGGTACGATGAATACGGTCCTTGGCCATAGGACCGTCGGGTACCGAAGTAGGACGAGACGGTCCCCGTACCGGGTCGCATCAGCGGTCCCGTCCACCGTCGCTCGGGCCTATACGTTTGCGCCAACTGATCGAGGCGCGCCCGCTCTGCCGCAACGACCTCGGCATTGAGGAGATTGGCCCGGCTCGCAGGCACCTTGATGCGCTCGTATCCGTACCGCCCGGCATCGACCACAAACCCCGTGGATAGCGTCGAGTCCTCGCCCGCCCCGTCCGTTGCCGACAGTACAAGCTCATACACCCCGGGCTCAAAGAAGGCGTGGATACCGACCAGGCCATAGTACACGCCCGCCTCCTCGGAAAAGCGTATGGTCTGGCCCAGCACAGTGGCCGTCAGCGTGACGGGCTCGGTCACTCGGACCGCCACGACTGCCGTCGAACCCTGGCCTGCCGGCAGGGGCTGTACCTCAACCCAAAGAAATGGTGCTGGCAGGTACCCGGAGCCTTCCCCGGGAATCAGGAGCTCCTGCCCCGGGTAGATCAGCGCAGGGTTGGTGATGTGACTGGCTCCCAGGATTGACCACATCGAGACCCCGTGGTGCACCGCAATGCCTACGAGCGTCTCGCGGGGACGGACTACGTGGATGATCCCGCCGACTGCCTGGCCAGCCCCTGTGTCGCCCTCC
>JAUVSX010000115.1 GCA_030596915.1 Chloroflexota bacterium
CCCGCCCGGTCCTGTAGGGGCGCAGCGTCGCGCATCGACCAGACCCCGCAGCACCCGCCAATCGCACCTCAGATGCAAGCCGCCTTCGTGCGCAAAGACAAGCTGCGCCCTACACCTGCGGGAGCGTCGCTTGTGTGTGTGGGCGCAGCTTGCCGTCTCGTTCCAACGCCACGACTCCACCGCATGCTGTCTCGGCGCGGCGGGGCCTACGTAGGCGGGGGCATACGCCGACCGCGGACGGTCGGGCGCCCCTACAGGTGCGTGGGCTAGATAACGGCGCTTCGGCATCTCGCACCTCCATGCCATAGATGCCTGACACTACTATTATCGAACCAAGTTGTCAAAACTCATGAGCCCAAGGCGCGGCGCGGGCACGACAGCGGCAGTCGGATTACCCAATCAGTATGTCAAAACTCATCGCCCTCGGGTGCGGGCGAGAGAGTGTGCGTGGGACTCGTTGCGGAGCCGCCCCACACGACGAAAGACGGCTCTGTTGCACGCCAGGTCAAACGCAGATGGGCGCGCCTGCGCGATCCGGCGGCGAGGGTGGCGAAAGTCTTTGGGTGCTGTATAATGCGGCCTCGGACCGAATCCTCCAAGGAGCTGTTAGCTTATGTCTGGCAAGGAAGAGTACCTGAGGAAGACGGCGGCAAACCGAGCGGAGCGAATGCGGTGGTGGCACGAGGCGCGGTTCGGCATGTTCGTTCACTGGGGCCTGTACGCTCAACTGGGGCGACACGAGTGGGTGATGAACCGCGAGCGTATCCCTGTCGCGGAGTATCAGAAGCTCGCCGACTCCTGGCATCCCAAGGAGCGGCCCGCCCGCGAATGGGCCCGGTTGGCCCAGAAGGCCGGCATGAAGTACATGGTGATGACTACCAAGCACCACGAGGGTTTCTGCCTTTGGGATACCGCGCAGACCGACTACAATGCGGTCAAGCGCGGCCCAGGCCGCGATCTGGTGCGCGAGTACGTGGAGGCCTGCCGCGAATTCGGCCTCAAGATCGGCTTCTACTACTCGCTGATGGACTGGCATCATCCCGATGGTGCGGAATGCGCCCGGGATGATGCCGCGGGGCGCTTGGCGCGCCGGCGATTCCTGGACTTCACTCAGGGGTGTGTGCGCGAGCTGTGCACAAACTACGGCAAGATCGACGTCTTCTGGCACGACGTCTCCTGGCCACTGCGGTCGCCGGAGGCGTGGGAGAGCGTGCAGATGAACAGGTTGATCCGCGAGCTCCAGCCGCACATCTTGATCAACAACCGTTCTCAACTGGACGAGGACTTCGGGACGCCGGAGGAGCACGTGACGGCGGCAGAGGCGGGCCGGGCCTGGGAGGCCTGTATGACGTTCAACGGCTCCTGGGGCTATATGCCGATCTCCCCCGACTGGCGCTCCGTGAGAGAGGTGATCGGGATGCTGCGCAGCGCGGCCGGTGGGCAGGGCAACCTGCTCCTCAACATCGGCCCCCACCCGGATGGGTCTGTGCCCGATGAGGCCACCGAGCGGCTCGAGTCGGTCGGCAAGTGGATCGCCACATACGGCGACGCGCTGTACGGTCAGGTTGACCGGGTCGACGGCAGGATGGAGTGGATGCTCACCGGGCAGTGGACTCTGAAAGGCGACACCGCCTACTACTGGTGCGACCGCTGGCCGGGGAGCGAGCTGGCCATCGGCGGGCTCCAGACAAAGGTCGTCGAGGCCACGCTGATGGCCACCGGCGACCCGGTTGCGTTCGAGCAGACTGAGAACCGTCTTGTGCTCAGTGGCCTCCCCGAATCGAGCCCGGACGAGATCGCGGGTGTCTCTGTCATCAAGCTGAAATGCACCGGCCCTCCGCACCAGGTTCTGGGCTCCGGATACGTCGTGCTGTAGCTGTAGCCCGTTTTCCTATCTCGGAGACGGGAGCTAACAACATACCACCATAGGAGAGTGCTCACATGCCTGGTCCCGTTAGGCTCGCGCTAGTCGGTTGTGGCTGGATATCTGAGGCGCACGTGAAAGGCTACCGCGATCTGATCGAGCGCGGATGCGACGAGTTTGTGGTCACTGCCTGCTGTGATCTGAAGGTCGAGAGTGCGGACACGCGCGCCGATGAAATCGCCGCGTTCCAGGGCTCCCGCCCGGAGGTCTTCGGGCACACAGATGAGCTCGTGGCAGCGGGTGTCGCTGACGCCGCCGATCTCTGTGTCCCCCACTATGTCCATCACAGTGTCGCCATCCCGCTCCTGGAGGGCGGGCTGCACGTGATGGTCGAGAAGCCAATGGGGCTGACGAACAAGATCACGAGGAAGATCATCGAAGCCGCCGAGAGGACTGGCAGGCTACTGGCATATGGCGAGAATATCCGCCGCTGCCTGACGGCCCGGGCGTGCGAATGGGCCATCAACCAGCGACGTCTGATCGGCGACCTTCGTCTCGTCACTATCCATAGCGTCAGCCACCAGGCGTTCGACTATGACAACCCGGCCTTCAAGTGGCGGGGGGTCAGAGTGCTGACGGGCGGAGGGATGATCCTCGACAGTGGAGCGCACTTCGCCGATATGATCCAGGTGCTGCTGGGCGAGGTCGATGAGGTGGTGTGCACGATGGACACGTACGACACGCGCACGATCGCTGGTGCACCCGTCGTGGGCGACGTGGCGGCTGACGTTGAGGACACGTGGCACGCGGTGATCACTTTCCGGAGTGGGCTGCAGGTGACATGGACATACTCTCGGTCGCTCTATGGCGAGGGACTCACGTTCGCCCGCTACTACGGCAGCGCGGGCACGATGACGGACCTGGGCTTCCCGTTCCATCCCTTCCAGGGCGGCGGCGAAGCCGTGCTCGCGGATGGGACCACGCTCTCGAGCGAACAGATCCAGCTCGAGTACCTCATGAGCCTGAGCGATCAGAAGAAGGCCATTCTGTTCCCGTACGGGGCGACGGACGGGTTTGCGATCGAGGTTTGGGACTTCGTCAACGCGATCGCGACCGGCCGCAAGCCCGAGATGGATGGCGCCGACGGTCTGCGCGCCAAGACGCTTTCAGAGGCCTGCTACGAATCGGCAACGGCAGGCCGACCGGTCAAGTTCGTCGATGTGCTTGAAGGCAGCGTCGAGGCGTACCAGGCGTCGATCGACGCGTTCTGGAACATCTGAAGCCGAGTCTTCGCTTCGCGTGTGCCCGGACCAACACCATTGTGGCCCACGTGGAGCGGGCACGGCAGGTTGGGGCGGCCGGTTCGCCGGCGACCGCCTCCGTCAATGCTGGAGGAAGCTTCTTGATGAACAGCTCGACGGCTTGGACGCGCAGCCACCCGACCTGGCTGCTGGTTCTGTTCGGCGTGGTGGCGCTGAGCCTGGCGGCGGGCGGTGTGGCTGTCTACGCCCAGGAAGGGGTGCCGGAGGCAGGTCAGGTCCAGATCCTCACCGGCCACGTAGCAGAGGGCGCCAGCATTTTCTACACCCTGCCCGACCTTGAACGGGGCCAACTGCTCACCGTCTATCTGGCCGGGACCTCGGGCAACCTGGACCCCATTGCCGGCGTGACCGATATCCAGATTGAGGGAGATGCTCTCAGGGACGCGTTTTTCGGCGACGTTGCGCGCGTGGTTGCCGAAGGGCGCGATCCATTGGAGGCCCTGCCCGAGATCTATGACACGTTCTTTCTGGCGTGGGATGATGATAGTGGAGCGGGATATGATGCCGCTTTTGAGTTCGCCATCCCGGCCGACGGGGACTATCAGCTCTTGGTGGCCAGGAGCCCCTTGCAGGACACTTCTGGGGGTTTCCGCCTCCTGATCGGGATTGATGCGCCCCAAGTGCTGAGCGGGGATGCCGTGGAGACCGGCGACGAAATCGCATTCCTCGATGCGTCCAACTCCCAGTTCGGCACGTACGTGCAGGAGGTCACGGGCAGCCTGTCCTCCGAGAACCCAGAGACCGTCCTGGCCTTGCGGCCTCTGAGGCAGGGCGATGTCTTCTATGCCACCGTCACCGCCACGTCTGGCGATCTGGCCCCGACACTGATCCTGAAGGACTATGGTGGCAAGTCACTGCGCAGCGCCAATCTGGCGGGCAGCCAACCTTCTGCCACGCTTCAATACCGCCTCGACCAGGACGCCGCCGAGTACGAATTGCATCTGTCTGCCCACGGCGACGGCGATGGGCAGACCTCGGGCGAGTACCGGCTGGTGATGGGGATCAACACCCCGGGTGTGCTGGAGGGCGAGGTGGACCCTACCGACGAGCCAGTTCTCCTCGAGCCCCTCAGTGTTGGTGTTGGCGTCCGGCTCCAGCAGATCACAGATGTAGACCAGGTGGCCGAGAAATTCGGCGTCGTCGCGGAGCTGCGGATGGAGTGGCAGGACCCCGCGCTAGCCTTCAGCCCGGATACTTGCGACTGCAGCTTCAAGGTCTTCACCGGTGGCGAGTTCAGCACATACGCCGCTTCACAGGGCGTCCAATGGCCCCAGTTCACCGTCTTCAACCAGCAGGGCAATCGCTGGGTGCAGAACCGCAATGCCGTGGTCTGGGCCGATGGCCGTGCCGCCTACCAGGAGCGCTTCACCGCCGACCTTCAGGCGCCCGACTTTGACTTCACGCGGTTCCCGTTTGACACGCAGCAGCTCTACGTCCGCGTCCATTCGCTCTACCCGGAGACGTTCTTCCTCTATGAGGACAGAGCGGATATGAGCAGCATAGGGAGCACGTTGGGCGAGGAAGAGTGGGAGGTAATAGACTGGGGCACCGAGACGACTGTCGAGGACGGAGAACCACGCTATGCCCTGGGCTTCGAGGTCCGCCGACACCTCAACTACTACATCTTTCGCATCTTCATTCCCATCGGGCTGATCATCCTGCTGTCGTCGTTCACCTTCTTTTTGAGAGACTATGGCAAGCGAGTCGATGTCGCCGGGGCCAACCTGCTGGTCTTTGTCGCCTTCAACTTCACGGTCTCTGGCGAGCTACCACGGCTGGGGTACCTGACCTTCATGGACGCGACCCTGATCGGGGTCTTTGTCATCAGCGCCTTCGTCGTGGTCTTCAATGTCTTCCTGAAACGGCTGGAGCTGAACGACAAGCGAGACGTGGCCGAGCGGATCGACAGAATCTCCATCTGGGTCTACCCACTGCTGTACGTTGTCGGCGCTGCGGTGGCTATCTTGGTGTTCCTGCTGTGAGGAGGGGAGTCGGACCATATTCACAGCCTAATCGCCAGTAGCAGCGCCGGGCGACGTATCCTGGATGGCCGATCGGGCCGGAAGGAAGCCTGCCTGCCTACACCATTGATTGCAGTCTTCCGGTTCTGGTCTTCCTGTTCAGCATAATCTCCAAGCGGTCCGAGTGATCAGTCTTCGCGGGACCGATGGCCTTCACCATCGCGGGCCTGCTGACGGTTTTCGTCCTTCGTGAACTGGCCCCCACGGGAGATCTGGAACCTGGCCACCCTGGCGCCAACAGATGCCAGCCTGGGAGCAGCCATCGCGAAAAGCCGGCAGGCGCCGCCGGGTGTCAAGATCACGCCCCGCGCGTTCGGCAGCCGCCGGCCGCCGAACACCAACTGCATCGCACGGGCGTGGGGCCCCGAGGCTAGCGCCCGAACTCTAGCGCGAGCTGGGCGGCGCTCAGGTGGATCATCGTCGGGCGGCCGTGCGGGCAGGTGCGGGGGCTGGTGCAGCGCTCCAAAGCCCGCACGAGCGCGTCCATCTCGTCTGAGGCCATCACCTGCCCGGCCTTCACCGCCGCCTGCTTGCATACCTGGCGAGCGATCATCTCCTCGACGGCGCTCGCCATGGGCATGTCGCCGGTCAGTAGGGCCGCCGCAACGTCCTCCAGTACGGCCGCCGCGTCCGCGGTGAGTGCGATCGCCGGGACAGCCCGCACTAGCAGCGTCGCGCCGCCGAAGGGCTCTACCAGGAAGCCCAGCCGGGCCAGCGCCTCGAGGTGTGCCCCAAGTACCCCCGCTGATTCCGGCGACAGGTCGACGGGTTGTGGCTCGAGCAATGCCTGCGACGCGACGTCCGCCTGCTGCTGCTGCGAGCATAGCTGCTCGAATAGCACACGCTCGTGCGCGGCGTGCTGGTCGATCAGGTAGAGTCCCTCGGGTCCCTCGGCGATGATGTAGGTCGCGCCCACCTGGCCAATCACGCGGAGCGGAGGTAACCGCCCTTCGGAGCCGGTGGGCGGCGGGGCTCCAGGCTCTGCGGTGGGGGGTCCGGCCTCCTTGTCGAACCGCAACTGCCCGGCTGCGGTCCGCGGCTGCAGGCTCAACAGCCGCTCGCGATGTGCGTCCCTGCGCTGGGTGGTCAGGCTGCCCCATGTCAGGGGGCGGCGCACCGCCGGCACAGGGGCGCGCTCGAGCAGCGTATGGCGTACGGCCCTCTGCACAGCGCGGAAGACCGCGTCGCTGTCGCGGAAGCGCACCTCAGCCTTGGTGGGATGGACGTTCACATCCACCTCCTCGGGTGCAATCGCGACCATTGCGACGGCGAGCGGATACCGACCCTGGGGGAGCAGTGTGTGGTATGCCTGGATGACAGCGTAGGTCAGGCGGGAGTCCTGTACCCAGCGGCCGTTCACGAACAGTGTGATGAAACTGCGATTGGCCCGATGGAACGAGGGAGGGCTGACCAGGCCCGTGACTTGGATGGAGGGGCCATGAACGGGCGCATCGGGGATGACATCCAGAACGGCGGCGCCCGCTTCCAGTCCGTATACGGCGATGACCACGTCTCGCAGGCGACTGTTGCCCGGCGACTGAAAGACCACTCGCCCGCCGTGGCTCAGCGTGAAGCGCACGTTGGGATAGGCCATCGCGTAGCGGGTCGTGAAGGCATCAATGTGGCGGCGCTCAGTTCTTTCGGTTCGCAAGAACTTGCGGCGGGCCGGGACGTTGAAGAACAGGTCCTCCATGGTCACGGCTGTCCCCGGTGGGCGCCCGGTTTCTTGGCGCGTCAGCAGCCGGCCCGCCTCCATACGCAGCAGCGCACCTACAGGTTCGCCAGCAGCGCGGGTTGCGAGCGTCATTCGGCTGACCGCGGCGATGGAAGCCAGCGCCTCGCCTCTAAATCCCAGCGTCGTGATATGCGACAGGTCGTCCGCTGTCGTCAGCTTGCTCGTCGAGTGGCGCCGGAATGCGACCTCGGCCTCGGCGATCGGGATTCCGCAGCCATCGTCAGTAACCCGAACGAACGCCACTCCGCCGCCGCGGGTCTCGACGTGGATTTCGCTGGCGCCGGCGTCTATTGCGTTCTCGACCAGCTCCTTGACGACCGAGGCCGGTCTTTCGATCACCTCGCCTGCCGCAATCTGCGAGACGACGTCTTCCGCCAATACGTGGATGGGCATCCGATCTCCTCTCTGGCCATTCTAGCACCTAGCTTGCCCTGGGCCAAGTGCCTTGCACGACGCAGGGGCGGGTCGCATCCCGACGCCAACTGGGCCACCCGCGGCGCAGACGCCACAATGAGAGGGAAGCGGCCCCGCGCGGCGTCCCAGCTTGACATTTCCATCACCTCCGCTACCATAATCTTGGTCGTGCTAGACGGGGAACTGGCGGTGCCCTGTACCCGCAACCCGCCATAGCGGGGTCGAATTCCCCTCCGAGGATTGAACCACTCGAGACTGCGGCCGTCGGCCGGTGGTGAAGATTGGGTCCTGCGCGGCAGGAGCCTTCGAACCCCGTCAGGTCCGGGAGGAAGCAGCGGTAAGGAGTTCCTCCTGGGCGCCGCAGGAGTGCCTGGTCGGAGCCGGTTGCCGGTAGCAAGTCGGGTGAATGAGATTCGAAGAGGGGTGCACGACCACTCGTGATGCGGGGGGGCGGTGAGGTGACCGCCTCTCCTGTGGTCTTGGCCGCATATGGATGTAGCTGCGCCGGTCTCACTGAAGCAAGTGCGTCTGCCACAGGGTCTGAAGGCTCTCGTGGTGACGGCGCTCGTCGTCGGTGGCCTGGTTGCCGGGTATCGGACGATGCGGACGCCGGTGCTGCTGGTCATTGACGGCCAAGATCGCGAGTTGCAGACCCACAGGGATACTGTCTACGGTCTGCTTCTAGATCTGGGTATCGACCTCCGGGATGAGGACGTTGTCCTCTACAACGGGGAGGACGTCACGGATGGAATGGATGCCCCGCTGGAGCCAGGAGCGAGGGTGACCGTTCATCGTGCCCGGCCTGTTCAGGTGAGCGCCGACGGCCAGATGGTGACACTCCGCACCTTCGCCAGGTCCGTCGATTCGGTACTACACGATGCGCGG
>JAUVSX010000006.1 GCA_030596915.1 Chloroflexota bacterium
CGACGGGCGTCCGCGGGGCAACAGTCCGGGCATCTTGGCGACCGCGGACCGTCGCCCCTCCCGCTTCCCTACCGGGCCACCTCCGCGAGCATCTGGCGCAGGCGCTGCACTGCACCAGGCGATTTCGCTGCTCCCTCCACCGCAGCCGCCAGGTCGGCCACGTAGGCCCGCAGCGTGCTGAGATCGCGCAAGAGCTGCGGCTGCAAATAGGGCTTCTTCACATCCTCCGCGAGCGCCATCATGCGATCCAGGGACCCAAGGCCGTCCGAAAGCGCCCGCGAGGCTGTTGCCAGGCCCCTTTCCATCCTTTCGGGGGCGGGCGCGGCGAGGGCCTCCTGGCTCTGTTTGCTTCCCTCCAGGATGGCATCGTAGGCGTCCACCACGGCGATGAGCCGCTAACATTCGAACAGGTACTCGTCGATCAGCCCGGGATCAGGTGCACCATCGCGCCGCGCTGCAAAGAAATCGCGTGCTCGGCGCAGATGGGTTCGGGCGCGGTGATACGTGCGCATGGAACGCAGTTGGTCGTCCAGCAGCGCCCGAACGACGTTCCTGGGATACACTTCTCGAGCCCGAGAGTAGGTGTGCCAGTAGGGCAGCAGGATGTCGAGTGTGCTGCCGACGAGCGGCATACTGTCGTAGACCTGATCCCACTTCTCGAAGGGCTCGACCGCGTCGAAACCCGAGGTGCCCATCACCTTTCGCGCATAGCGGCTCTTGAACTGGTAGAGGTCACCGGACGACGTCTGGTTCCACGCGTACTCCGCCAGGCAGGTGTAGTTGCGATCATAGGCCGGGTCGAAGACGCAGTAGGCGTCAGTCCCTTCCGCCCCGGCGCGGTAGCCCAGCGCCAGATGAGGATAGATGTTCGAGGTGTAGCTCTGAGTGAAGAGCCAAAAGTAATAGCCCGGCATCGGTGTGGTCCACGCCCGCAAGCCGAGATCGGACGGAATCTCGAGCACCGGCTCGTCATAACGCCACCACTGTAGTATCACCTTGTCGCGCACGCCAGCCTGCTCCAGCTTGGCGACAAGTTCATCGTTGAGCAGGCCATAATGCGCCAGATGATCGTTCCAGATGGTGATATTGTTCATTCCCTTCGACGCCAGGTGTTGAGTTGCCTTGATGACGTACTCGGTCAGTAGCTCGTTGGGGCTGCTCTGCCGGCAGTCCGCGCACTTACACCAGGGATCGACGGCCCGCTCGGGGTCGTCCTCGTCCACACCCACAGAGACCCATATCTCGTCAAGGCCCATGTGGAACCAGTCGACGCCGTTGGGGGTCAGGTAGCGGTCGATGACACTGTCCCAGAGTTCAAACAGCAGTTCGTAGGTCTGCGGGTTGCTGAGGCAATACCCGTACGGCTCGGGGTTTCCTGCCGCGCTCTTTGCGGCGACCTCGGGGTGCGTCGTGGGAATCAGGGTCGTGTGTCCAGGCCCGTTGAAATGAGGGCGGACGGTGATGTTGCGGCTCTTGGCATAGGCGACGACCTCACCAAAGAAATCCTCCTCGAACATCGGCGGCAGATAGCTGAGAGCACGCCACTCGCCATCCTTCGCCGAATAGTACTGGATAGTCTTCGGCGTCTGGAGTTCGGGATGGTCGGGGAACGGCACCATCAGGAACTCAGTGCGCTTGCCCTCGTACTGCACGCACCAGCAGCAGTAGATCCCGATGCCCAGGCTGTTGAACTTCAGGCCCGCCAGGTAGTCGATCAGGTCCCGCCAGTCTTGGAGGCCCATGAGATCCGGGCCCCACTTGGACTCAATATAGAGCCCGCGGTAGCGGAAGTCGGGCCAGTCCGTGATGGAGGCGCCTTCCAGCACAACTCTGCCCTGCTCCTCGCGTACCATCTGTCTCAGCGTTTGGGCTGCATAGAACGTGCCAGGCGGATCGCTTCCTAGGAGAGCGATCCCGTCGCCCTTCGCCACGATGGCGTAGGCCTCGGGCTGGTCAGGCACGGGCGTCTCGCCTGTGAACGCCCCCGCCACCCGTGCGCTCTCCCCAAGGTAGATGGCGACGCCCACACCTGGCAAGCTCGCGATCCCTGGTCGCTCGCCGCCGAACTCGGCGATGGCGGTCGCCAACAACTCCGCTGCCGCCCTTTCGAGCGGGTGGGCATCGTCAGCGAGCACCAGGCTGCACGTTGGCTTGCCATTCTCGGCTAGCACAATGGTCTCGCCAGATGGCGCGATCGAGTGGGGTTGAGGGAAAACGAGCATTGGGCCTGCCTCCCTGTTGCGATCAAAGCTGGCTTGTGCGATGAGCCGTATTCTACTCAGGAACCCGGCGAGCTGTCAAGGCTGCGAGTCTCGCGAAGGGTGAGGCGGCTATCAGCGTGTGGGGCGGTCTGGGCTCGAGCACGTGGTCGTGCTCCGCCGTGACGACCCCGCGGTTTGACACCACCTCCTCTCGCTGGTATAAGGCAATGCAAGCCGTTGCACTCAATGCATTGCGGCTCGAACCATACCCTCAGCACAGAAGGAGCACCCCTTGTCGACGCGCAGGACGTACAAATGGCACGAGATGTCGGGTCCCGAGGTGGCTGCCCTGGCTAAGGAGACCGAAGTGGCGATTCTGCCCATCGGCGGCGTCGAAATGCACGGCCCGCACCTGCCTACCGGCACCGACTCGATCCAGGCCGAGGGAATGGCAGAACTGATCGCCGAGCGTGAGCCAGCGATCATCTTGCCCACCTCCTACCTCAACATCAATGATGAGATGGTGCGCTATCCTGGCACGATCGCCATCTCGCCAGAGTTGATGGCGCAGCTATACGAGGAGCTCTGCCTCGAGGCGGCGCGGAACGGCTTCACCAAGATCATCTTCCTGATCGCCCACGGTGGATCCGAAGACGTCACCCGCTTCGTGCATCACTCGTTTCTCCATCGACGTATCGGCGACCAGCTCGGCTTCAGCGTCTTCGATCTGTGGTTCTACTCCCTCATGCAATCTGACGAGGTGTTGGAGAGCCTGCCCGAGCAGCTTGGCCACGGCGGCGAGAAGGAGGCTTCGCTGGTGATGCACTTCCGTCCCGAGTTAGTCGATCTCGACCAGCTAGAGCCGCTGCCCGAGGGCGAGGGACCCTACTACCCGAAGACGGTCGAGCACACGTGGTACACGATTGACTGGATCCGGCAGGTGCCGATGGGCTACGTCGGGATACCTCACATCTCCACCGCTGAGAAGGGCGCCCGTATGGCGGAGGTGGGCGCCGATGCCTGCGCCGAGGTCGTGCGGCAGATCAAGCAGTACGATCCCGACCGGGATCGCTGAACCCCCACCCTACAGCCACACGGCCAGGGAAGCGGACACTTGAGCACACGGGGTGGTGCACGCGACGGCCGGAGAACACTGCTGACTCTCTGTTTCAGCGCGGGCCTGGCAGGGCTGAGCGTTGGCGTGATCCGGCCCATCCTGGTCGACATCGCTGATGCCTTTGCTATCACCGTGGCTATGGCAGGCCAGTTGATGACCGCCGCTGCGCTGGCCGGATTGGTCGGGAATCTGGCCCTGTCTCCCGTAATGGACAGGGTCGACCGGAGGACAGCCATCGTCGGCGCACTGGCGGTGATGACCCTCGCGTCGCTCGGTTGCGCCGCCGCGCCCGCCTTTGCTGCGCTCATGGTCGCGTACGCTGCCGTGGGCTTGGCGGGGATCACACTGCTAGCTCTGATCATCGCCGCGGCAGGTGATCTGTACGATGAGACGCACCGTGGGCAGGCGCTCGGATGGATCCTCGCTGGCAACGTCGGTGTTGGGCTCGTCTTCCTCCCGTTGCTTGCCGCCTGGGCCGGTTGGGCGGGCTGGCGGGTCGTCTTCATCGGACTCGCGATTATGGCCGCGCTTGCTACGATCCTGGCCCGGGTGTTGCTGCCGGCCGGCCTGCGCGCACCGCAGGCTGAGCGACTTGGCTATCTGGCCACATTCCGGCACGTTCTGCGCAACAGAGTGGCCGTGGCGCTGCTCGTGACCGTCGCGGCCTACCACGCATCGATCTACGGCTTCAGCACCTTCGCCGGGGCGGTCGCTGTCGAGCGCTTTGGCGCCACGACGGCGCAGACGGGTCTGATATTGGCAGCTCGCGCACTGGGCATGGTCGTGGCGGGCGTCCTTGCCGCACGCTTCTCCCGGACGGCCGACTGGCGGATTGCGGCCGCAGGCGGCATTGCCGGAGCGGTACTGGGACTGATTGGCTACACAGTCGTCCCGAGACTGTGGGGCTATGCCGTGACGATTCTCTTGCACGGCGGGATGGTGGGCGCAGCGGACATCGCGGTCGTTGGGTTGCTCCTGGAGACGGAGCCCAACAGACGCGGCTCGATCGCGGCGATGCGAAGCGTGATGGAAGGTGTAGGCGGGTCGACGGGGCCGGCTGCTGGCGGCGCCGTCATCGCTGCCAGCGGCTACGGGGCTGCCGCGTGGCTGTTCACAGGGATGGCGCTGATTGGAGCTGCGACTGTCGCGGTGGCGGCTCGATGGCGGGCAGAGGGGACGAGCTGCCACTGGCAGCAGTCGGGTGATCCGAACGCGGTGTCCCCGGTGCCTGACGCCTGACAATCCGGTGTGCCGACGATGGCAACTGAACTGAGGTGGAAATGGTGGCAGACATAGCGTACAGAGAGTACCATCCTGACGATGCGGAAAGTTTCGTGCGCCTTCACGACAGTTGCTTCCCCGCCCTGTCGGCCGATTTCTGGCGAGAATGGTCGCAGGGGCCCGTCACCGCGGCTGTCGCGGTTGTCGATGGCGAGGTCGTAGGCACAGTGCCGTTCCACTTCCGGAACCTCCGCGTGCGGCCGGATGCCGTTGTGCGCGTCGCCTGGGAGTTCTCTGTATGCGTACGCGAGGACCTGCGCGGGACCGGCGTCGGGTCGCGCCTGATGGACACCGCCAAGGGGTTCCTCCAGGGACGCTGCGCCGCGATGACCGTCTATCGCAACGATGAGCTCTCGTCTCCCTACCGCTTCTACGCCCGTAACGGGCACCAGGATCTGCTCTATATGCGCCCGTGGGTTCACCGTGGGCCTGCCAGCCCCTCGGCGGGCTCACTGAAGATCCGAACCCACAGTTGGGAGGAGTTCCTTACTGATGAGGCGCAGTATCTGGCAGTCTTTTCGAGCGCTTATGGCGCCTACGGCGGTTTCCCTCAGCGCCAAGCAGGCTACTACGCGCCGGCAGTGAACACCTCGGAGTACAACGAAGTCCCTGTAGAGCTGATGGTCCTGGCCCAGCGCGACGAAGCGGGCTCGCTGCATGGCTACGCAGTTGTGGGCGAGGAGCGGGATAGCCCCACGCTCCACGTGATGGAGATGGCAGCGCTGGACAACGACCTTGCAGTCGCGATCGCACTGCTGGCTGCCGTCACGCAGTTGGCCGCCGAGCGGGGAATCAAAGCGGTGGTATCCACGGCGGATTCGTCACCCTACGCGGCGGCACTTCGTGCGTTGGGCTTCGCTCCGGCGTTGCGCTCTCAGAGCTCGATGGTTATCATGGCCTATCCCCTGGACCCAGAGAGGCTGGCGGGAGCAGTCTGGCGCGAGAGCGAGGCTGCGGCGGGGCTGGAGGTCTCGGCGTGGACGCCTGAGCGCGAAGTGTGCTTGCACCGGGCGCGCCGCGATCCAGCGACCCCCGTAGTCTTGGAAATGAAGGAGGACACGCTGGCTCGGTTGCTGTTCAGCCGGCTGGATCTGAGGGCGGCGATAGCTCAAGAGACGGTGACGACGGCCGGCGCAGGAGACGCCGACGTCGAGGCCATCGCTCAGGCACTGCCGTACACGCCCTGGGTATACCACTACCTGGACTTCGTCTAGCACACAGGAGCAGACCGGTTGAGCGTAGACGTGGCCGGCTATCGGAAGAATCCAACGGGGGTGGCAATCGTACGATGAAGGCACTGGCGTACAGCACCGAGGTTCCTATCACAGCCCATGCCGAGGTTGTCGTCGTGGGTGGTGGCCCGGCGGGCATCGGCTCCGCGATCGCGAGTGCGCGCAACGGCGCGCGCACCATCCTGGTCGAACGGTATGGCTTTCTCGGAGGCATGGCGACGGTGGGCCTCGTGGGGCCGTTCATGACCTCGTGGGACATCGAGGGACGTGAGCCCATCATCGAGGGCATCTTCAAGGAGATGGTCGACGGCATGGTGGCGATGGGGGCCGCCATCGATCCGGCGGATGTTACGGGGTTCAGTGCCTTCGGCGGCTACCACCGCTACGGGCACGAACACGTGACGCCCTTTGATCCCGAAGCCCTGAAGTTCGTCGCCCAGGAGATGGTACTCGAGGCCGGTGTCGAGCTGAAATTGCACGCGCTCCTCATCGACAGCACCGTGCACGACGATCGGATAGTTGGTGTGGTCGTGGCGACGAAAGGCGGCCTGGAGGCCCTGCGAGCGGAGGTCGTGATCGACACGACCGGCGATGCGGATGTCGCCGCTCGGGCCGGTGTGCCCTTCGAGAAGGGACGGCCAGGGGATGGCCTGATGCAGCCCGTCTCGCTCTTCTTCAGGGTCGGCAATGTCGACGACGACGCGGTGCAGGGTTACGTGGACAGCCACCCTGAGGACGTGGACTTCCGAGCCATCGTTCGGCGGGCCCGCGACGAAGGCGGTTTCTCGCACACCAAGGACCATCTGACCTTGTTCAGGACCCCGCGCCCGGGCGAGTGGTGGGCCAACGTATCGCGCGTACACGGTGTGGATGGCACGGATGGAGCCGATCTGACGAGCGCCGAGATCACCGGACGCCGTCAGGTCCTGTACCTCGTGCAGTTCTTCCGCAAATACGTACCCGGATTCGAGGACTGCACGCTCATCGATACGGCGCCTCAGATCGGCGTGCGCGAGACCCGCCGCATCGTCGGCGAATACGTCCTCACGGCTGAAGACGTACTCGGAGCCCGCCGCTTCCCCGATGGGATCGCGCGGGTATCCTTTCCCATCGACATCCACGACGTCAAGGGAGGCGGCGGGTTCTTCGAGGGCCCCCGGGAGGGACCCTACTACACGATTCCCTACCGCTCGCTCGTACCTCTGCGCGTGGAGCAACTGCTTGTCGCAGGTCGGTGCGTCTCGGCGACACACGAAGCGCAGGGATCGCTGCGCGTTATGCCGCCCTGCTTCGCAATGGGACAGGCAGCAGGCACTGCAGCAGCGCTATCCCTTGAGACGAACGTCGACGTGAGAAACGTGGACGTGCAACTTCTCCGCCGGACTCTGCAAGACCAGGGCGCCTTGGTGTGAATGGGAGCGCCCCGCAGTGCGGGCCTGTCACGGTAGGAGGCATTCGTTGAACGGCAACGTCTGGACCCGGAAGAAGGCGCTGACCTTCATCAGCGATGACTGGGGCATGTGCGCCTGGTGCCCGACGGTTTCCGTGTACGAGGAGATGCGCGCGCTCGAGTTCATGCGCAACGCTTGGTCCTCCGGCACGCTGGAGACACCGGCCGATATGGAGCGCCTCTTCCGACTGTTGGCGGGGTTCCGGGGCGGCGATGACCTACCGGCTCTTTTCGTGCCCATGGTTATCGTCGGGAGCCCCGATTTCGCCGCTGTCGAGGCCAATGGGTTTCGCAGCTACATCGATGTGGGCATCGACGTGGGCGTCCCGCGCGGATGGGAGCGGGGGGACCTGGCGGCCAAGGCCCGCGAGGGCATCGACCGGGGCGTGTGGCACCCAGGCTATCACGCGCGCGCCCATCACTTCAGCCCCCGGCGCTGGATAGAGCGCCTGCGCGCGGGGGACGCGTGGGCGCATTTCGCATTCCAGCGCAACGTCTACGTATGCGAGACGGTGCCGGACCGGCTGCCGGAGTACGCCGGCATGGACGAAGCGGAGCAAGTCGCTTGGGCGGAGGAGGGGTTGGCGCGCTTCGAACGCGCCTTCGGCTTCCGGCCTGGCAGCGCCCGGAACAGCGATCTCACCCCCAGGTCCATTGACGTCTTGGTGGCCTGGGGCGTGCGAGCGACTACCGACGAGGGGCCGGTGGCACGCTCGTCCAAGCGCATAACAGTCCTGCCGCACCTGATCAACTTCGAACCGTTCATGACAGCGGACCACGAGGACGTTGTGGGGCGCACTCTGGCTGAGGTCGAAGAGGCGTGGGCGGCGGGCCGTCCCGCGGCGATCAGCACCCACCGGCGCCACTACAAGGGGTTTGACCAGGGGGATGTCGAGCGCAATTTCGCCTGCCTGCGCGCGCTGCTGGCGCGTGTCGCCCGTCGCCACCCCGACGCGATCTATCTCTGCGGTGACGAGGTGGCGCAGCTCACGCGGCGCGAGTTCTCGATCGTCCAACGGGGCCGCAGAACCATATGTCGAAACTACGGCGACCGGCCGGTGGACATCACGCTTGAGATCAGCCACACCAGCTACGAGTTCACCGTACCGCCAGGCGAACTCGTGATCAGAGCATAGGCCGATCAGTAGGTTGGGCGATCAGTAGATCGGACGACCGGTACGTTGGCCGATCAGTAGGTTGGCCGATCAGTAGGTCGGGCGACCAGTACGTTGGACGACCAGCCGGTCGGGTAGGCATTGAGGAATAGGAGAATCGTCACATGGCCGGATTCAGGGCTGGCGCGGCGCGCAGTTGTATCACTCCGGAACTGGGCTGCCACATCTGCGGATACTTCCGCGATCGCCTTGCCGAAGACATCCATGACGACCTGCACGCCAAGGCGCTTGTGCTGGAGAACGACGACACCTCCATTGCGATTGTCGTCTGCGATCTGATCGCCTTGGCCAGGACCGACGTCCAGGCCGTGAAGGAGCACGCCGAACGGTCAACCGGGATCAGCCGCCAGAACATCTTCGTTTCCTGCACGCACACGCACTACGGTCCAGCGACAATCGGCGCGCTCGGCACGCCCCGCGACGACGGCTACATGGAGACCGCTGCCCGGCGCATCGGAGACAGCGTCAAGTTGGCGCAGAACCGGCTTCAGCATGCCGAGGTTGGCGTCGCAGCCACCTCGTGCCCTGGCGAGACGTTCAACCGCCGGTGGCACATGCGGGACGGCAGTGTGCAGATGAACCCGGGCTTCCAGAACCCCGACGCCCTCCGAACGGCTGGCCCAACGGACCCGGAGCTGCTTGTCCTGGCGGTTCGCGGCCGAACGGGGCAGCCCATCGCTCTCCTGGCCAACTATGCCCTTCACTACGTAGGAGGCCCCGCTCACTCGTCCATCTCTGCTGACTACTTCGGCTACTTCGACCGTGCTTTGCAGCGGATGGCTGGTCGGGACTTCGTTGGTATCATGGCAAACGGCTGCTGTGGCGACATCAACAACGTGGACGCGAGCCAACCCGAGCCCGAGACGCCACACCCCTACTTCCAGGAGGAGCGCGTCGGCAACGTAGTTGCAGCGACTGCCTACGGCGCCTGGCAAGGGCTGCGCGCTTGGCAGTACAACAACGCGCCAGCGCTCGGCGCAGCTACCGAGACGATGACTTTCCGGCGCCGCCAGTCGAGTGAGCACGAGGTGGCACAGGCGCGGGCCCTGCTAGCCGGGCAGGAGAGCAACTGGGCCGACGAATCCGCGCCAGGTTTCAAGGACCGCGTCTACGCGCGGGAAGCGCTGTACGTGGCGGAAGAGCCGCTCGAACGAGCGATGCCCATTATGGCCGTGCGCGTGGGCGACCTGGGGCTCGTGGGGCTGCCCGGTGAGATATTCGTTGAGTATGGGCTCCAGGTCAAGGATGGCTCGCCCTTTGCGCACACGATGACGGTGGAGCTGGCCAACGATTTCGTAGGCTATTGCCCGACGGGCAACGCCTTGGGCGAGGGCAGCTACGAGACGCGCCTTGCACGAACATCGAAAGCGGCGCCAGGAACGGAGGCGGCTATGGTCGGCGCCAGCCTGGATGCCTTGCGCCGAGTTGCCGCGTGAGGGAATGCCGAACGAGGGTCCCGTCCGCATTGGATAATCATGTCCAACAGCATGCGTGAGCCACCCACAGCGATGGACCTATTCAGTCTTGGTGGTAGACTGGCGGTGGTCACGGGCGGGGCGAAGGGCATTGGTCGCTACATCGCCGAGGGATTGGCGGAGGCAGGCGCTGATCTGATTATCGCCGACATTGACGCCGAGACTGGCGCGACCGCGGCGCAACATCTGCGAGACGCATATGGGATCATTGCGCAATCGGTCCGCACTGACGTCAGCGACGAGGCGGATGTGATCGCCCTGGGGGAGCGTATCTCCCAGGAGCACGGCAAGCTCGACATCCTCGTCAATAACGCCGGTATCCTCGGCCCTGGGGGGCCTCCCGAGAGCCTCTCCCTCGCCAGTTGGGAGCGGATGATCCGCGTCGACCTGACAGGGCCGTTTCTTTGCTGCCGCGAGCTGGGGCCGTTGATGATCGCACAGAAGGCAGGCAAGATCATCAACATCGCCTCGATCTACGGTCTCGTCGGCTCCGAGCTGATCGATGTCATCTCCTACCACGCTGCCAAGGCGGGCCTGATCGGGTTTACGAAGGACCTGGCGCTCAAGTGGGTGGAACATGGAATTTGTGTCAACAGCATCGCGCCGGGCTACTTCCTGACGCCGGCGGCCGAACGGGGCATCCGTGAACGGGGGGACAGCCTACTGGAGTACATCCCGATGAGGCGGGTCGGCGGACCAGACGACATCAAGGGGGTCGCCGTGTTCCTTGCGTCGGCCGCATCGGACTACGTGACCGGGCAGACGATTATCGTGGACGGTGGTTGGACCATACGCTAGAACTACGGAGGAGACTGTGTTTCAGAGAAGGTTGTTGACTGATTCCGGTGTGGCAGAGCTTGCCGATGGTGTGGTGAACGTGCTCGAGCACGTCGGCATCCTATGCCAGAACGATGAGATACTGGAGGCGCTGTCCGCTTGGGGAGCGAGCATTGACACCGAGACGCAGATAGCTCGGTTCCCGAGAGAGCTGGTCAAGGAGTTCGTGACAGGGCTGAGGGCGGAGGGACTGGCAGGTTCATCCGACGCAGGTTCGCAGTTTGTGCCCCCACCCTTGCCAACCCTCGAAACCCAGGTGGCGCAGTTCTTCCGCGATGACGCGACGGGGGAACTCCGGCCCGGAAACCGCGAGGACTTCATCACCCTGATCAAGCTGGGCGACGTGCTTCACCCTGAGGAGGATGTGGGCCACAGCCTCCTGCTCACCGACGTGCCTCCGATGGTCGAGCCCCTGGAGGCAGCGATGCTGCTGGCGGAGTACGCCCACAGACCAGGGCCTGCCTTCGCCTGGAACGTGCGCCAGGTAGACTACTTGACCGAGATGGGCGACATCCTGGGCATCCCCGACTGGTTCACGTGGGGCGCCTCCTGTTTCGCCCATCCGCTGCGCTTTGACAGGGACGTGGCGGACAAGTTCGTGCGCAGCGTGAGGTCGGGCCGGGCTGCTGGCCTGGCCGGTATGCACGTGACCGCCGCCGCCGGGCTGACCGGCATGCAGATCAGTGGCTTCACGACGCCTGTGACGGCCGCCGGGTTCATCGTCGTCAGCGCGGCCGAGTTCGTCGGCACCTGGATCGCTGCCCGGGCGCTCAATCCCGCGGTCCCGCTCACCGGAAGTATCTGGGGCGGATCGCTCGACATGCAAACCGGCGGCGTGAGCTACTCCAGCCCCGATGCGATGCTGCGCGCCTTCGCCGCAAGCGAGTTCCTGCGCAAGTGGTGCAGTCTCGAGGTCGCTGTCGGCGGCGGCGAATACTGTGACGCCAAGGCGCCCGGGCTGTACACCGCGCTCGAGAAGGCCTACAAGGCAATGACGATCGCGGCTTTCAGCGGGAGACATCCTTCCGTGGGCCAGGGCATGCTGGAGTCGGGGAGGACGATCAGCCCGGTGCAATTGCTCCTTGACCGCGAGTTGGGCAGGGCCGTCCAGATCCTCGGACAGCCCATTGAAGTGACGCCAGAGACGATCGCGTTGGACACCATCTTCGATGTTGGAGTTGCCCTCGACAAGAGCTACCTGCACACGACGCACACGCTGAAGAACTTCCGAGAGAACACCTGGCTTCCCGAGCTCATCGACCGCTCGGGCTGGAACGGCGCGGAAAGCGACCAGGCGCTAGTCGCGAAGGCCCGGCAGAAGGTGGAGGAACTGATCGCGGCGTACGTGAAGCCCGAGGTCGACCCGGATAAGCTGGCGCGGATGCGAGAGATCGTCGAGCGGGCGCGGCTGGAGCTGATCACCTGACGCACCGAAGTGAGCCGTGCATCGCACTTTCTTCAGTGCACGTGGTCCAGAGTCGGGCGCGCCCGGGTGCAACGCACAACGGGATCGCAGATCCCGCGAAGGTCTGCATCGCGCCGCGCGGGACGGACTGCCAGCCCTTTAGTGATTCGTGGGCGTTCGAGTGATGCCGGGTGCCAAAGCCGCGCGTCGCCGGACAACTGCTGCAAGCCGAGAACTCTGACTGAGCATAGGAGGCAAGAGATGGATAAGTACCGAGTGGGTTTGGTGGGTGCGCACCGAGGGGCAGGCCTGGTCTCACAGTTTGGCGTGCATCCGGAGACCGAGATCACCGCACTGTGCGACCTGAACGAAGCACGGTTGGCCGACGCTGGCCAGGGATTCGGGGTGCCCGACAGCGGCCTGTTTACCGACTACGAAACGTTCCTCAACGCCCCCATCGACATCGTCGTCGTGGGCACGCCGATCCAGCTCCACGCTGAACAGACGATCAACGCAATGGAGAGCGGCAGGCACGTGCTGAGCGAGGTGACCGCTGCGTGGACTGTCGCAGAGTGCGAGCAGCTCGTCGAGGCCGTCAAGCGTACGGGGCAGGTGTACATGCTGGCTGAGAACAACTGCTACCTTCACTATATCCGCGAATGGAAGACGTGGATCGAACAGGGCCGCCTGGGCGACATCTTCTACGCCGAGGCGGAGTACATCCACGACATCCGCCACCTGCTGTGGGACGAGGAAAGCGGCGAGGCCTTCTGGCGGCTGGCGCGCCCTCCTATCTACTACTGCTCGCACAGCCTGGGGCCGCTCCTGATGATGATGGATGATCGCGTGGTGCAGGTGACGGCTGCCGACTCAGGCTACGGCATCGTCGAGAACCGTGGACCGAGCTGCCTCAATATGGAGGTCGCGCTCTGCAAGACGCAGAAGGGAGCCGTGATCAAGATCCTGCGCAGCCAGGTGGCTCTGCGCGAGCCGCCCATCCACCACTTCATGCTGTACGGCACGAAGGGCGTCGTCGAGAACGAGCGCACCGGCGGTTGGACGGGCAGCAGGGGCAAACTCTACATCGAGGAGGAGATGGCCGAGACCGACCACTACCAGATCATCGACTGCCCGAACAGTGATCCGGACGCGCCAGCGGAGGCGCAGGGCGGCGGACACGGCACGACCGAGTACTACCTGGTGCGCGACTTCGTCGACGCCGTCAAGGCGAATGTGCGCCCGCCGCTGGACGTGATCAAGGCGACGGACATGACCGTCCCCGGCATCATCGCGCACGAGGCTGCAATGAGCGGGAGCGGCTGGCTCGATGTGCCCCTGTTCGAATGGTGAGATGAGAGGAGGCCAAACATGCAATGGGAACACCTGACCGCTCCCGATTTCGCGAAGGCCGTGCAAGATACGGGTGTGTGCGTGATCGCGATGGGCGTGATCGAGAGGCATAGCGACCATCTGCCCCTCGGCACCGACTCCCTGAACGCGCACGCGATCGCCTGTCAGGCGGCGGAGAAGGAGCCCGCCGTCGTCTTCCCCCCGTGGTACTTTGGCCAGATCTACGAGGCCCGCTGCTTTCCGGGCACGGTGACGATCCGGCCCACGCTGCTGCTAGAACTGATCCAGGGCGTGCTCGACGAGATCGGGCGCAATGGCTTCCGCAAGATCATCCTGCTCAACGGCCACGGTGGCAACAATTCCTTGCTCGGCTTCCTGGCGCAGTGCGGCCTGTGGGAGGAGAAGCCCTACTCGCTCTACACACCCACGGGCCGCCTGACGCCCGAGCAGGAGCAGGAATGGCTCGCGATGGCGGAGACGGAGGTGCACGGCCACGCCTGCGAGTGTGAGACGAGCATGTCACTCCACAACTTCGGCCAACTGGTGAAGATGGACCAGGTGCCTGAGGAGCCGGCGCAGCCACTGAACAGGATGGACCACCTGCCGCCCACCTTTGCAGCGATCTCGTGGTATGCTAACTACCCGGAGCACTACGCCGGCGACGCGCGGACCGCCTCCGCTGAAAAGGGCAGGGCCCTGGTCGGGTGGACGGTTGACGCGCTGGCGGATTACATCGCCGCCGTGAAGGCTGACGAGGTGGTCCCGGCGCTGAAGAATGAGTTCTTCCGGCGCGTCCGGGAGGAGGTGGGACAATGATGGAGATGTCTCGCAGAGACCGGTTCTTCGCTGCAGTACGGCTCGCGCAACCCGACCGGGTGCCGCTGTTCGACTTTCTGTTCCAGCAGCCGCTGTACGAGGCCCTCATCGGGCGGCGCCCCGAGGCCTACAACGCACGAGATGCCGTCGAGTGCGCCCTGGCTCTCGACAACGACGGCGTGTGGGTACCGTTCGGCGCCTTCAGCGGATTCCGGCCCGAGCGGCTGGCCGACGACATCTACGTCGACGAATGGGGCGTCACGTACCAGCACACCTCGTCCTCCTGGCCCATCGACGCTCCTATTGACTACCCGATTGCGTCGCGCGCCGACCTGGCCGGATATCGGCCGCCCGACCCCACGCTGCCGGGCCGGACCGCTGAGATCGACACCGCAGTCGCGATGGACAACGGCGGAATCGCGATCGTCGGGGGTGTATCGGGTCCTTTCACGAACACGTGGCTCCTGATGGGGTACGAGCAGATATGCTACGCCCTCTACGACGACCCGGCGCTGCTCACGGAGCTCTTCCAGATCAGCAACGAGTACAACGTGGAGGCAGCTCGCCTCTCGGTCGAGGCGGGATGCCAGGCGATCTTCATCAGCGATGATCTGGGCGATAGCTGTCGCGGCTTCATGCGTCTGCCTCAATTCAGGGAGTACTTGCTCCCCAGCCTCGCGGAGCTGGCGGAGACCATCGACGGGCTGGGGGTCCCGGTGCTGCTCCACTCGTGCGGCCATATCGCCGCCTATCTCGACGGCCTGGCCCAGACGAAGATAGCCGCAGTTCATCCTCTGCAACGGACCGCGGGAATGGACCTCCGTGCGGTCAAGGAGGGGTACGGCGACCGATTCTGCATCATCGGCAACGTCGATTCGTCGCGCACGCTACCCTTCGGCACACCGGAGGAGGTCGCGGCTGAAACACGGGAGGCAATCGACATCGCTGCGCCAGGCGGCGGCTTCATCCTGGCTTCGGACCACTCGCTTCACGACGGTATCCCCGTGGAGAACATACTGGAGATGTTCCGCGTCGGCGACGAGTACGGGCGCGCGTTCTACTCACGGGGGACGCACGAGGTCGGTAGGAAGATAGCTGAGAGGGGATAGCATCGGCGGGAGGGGATTCGATGTCCTACAACACCTACTGGGGAGACTCGCACTGCAACATCCATCGCAAGCACATTCCTGAGCTCCCCCGGACGTACGATGCTGCCCGGGCTATTCTCGATTTCTTTCCCATCGCCTACTACCCGGCGGACTACTACCAGATGATGGAAGGCCTTCGGGTTGAGAGCCACGGACGGAGGAAGAGATTCGAGCGAGACTGGCAGCGGGTACTGGATATGGTGCGGGTCCACAATACGCCAGGCGAGTTTGTCACGTTCCCTGGGTACGAGTGGACCGGCAACCGCACGCGGTACGGAGACTATAATGTGTTCTATTGTGCTGACGAGGGGCCGCTCGACCTCTCAGAGGATCTCCGAGATCTCTTTGGCAATCTGAGGCGGGCGCCTGCGATCGCGATTCCGCACCACCCAGGCTATCAGGTAGGCTGGCGCGGCATGGACTGGGACTTCTATGACGAGGAGTTGTCGCCCTTTGTTGAGATCTACTCTTCCCACGGCTCCTCCGAGGGGTGTAACACTGCTTTCACACTCAACCGGAATGGCGCGATGTCCCCTCGCGTATCAGGGGGCACCGTGCAGGATGCCCTGGCGCGTGGGTGTCGACTGGGCATCGTCGCCTCGAGCGACAGCCACACCGGAGTCGCCGGACCGTGGGGCAGCGGGTTGATGGGCGTGCTGGCCAACGAGCTGACCCGCGAATCACTGTGGGAGGCCTTCAAGGCCCGCCGCGTGTACGGAGTGACGGGCGCCCGCATCCAGATGGACTTTACGATCAACGATCACCCAATGGGCAGTATGATCCAGACAAACGGCCCGCCGACTGTCCGGGTGACCGTTCGTGCCAGCCAGGCTCTCGACCGAGTCGAGCTGCTGAGGAACAACCGCGTTATCCGCACGCACTGTCACTCAGGCACCTGGGAGGTGCCTGAGGGAGATGGCCCGGTGCGGGCCAAGCTCAAGCTGGAGTTTGGCTGGGGCCCAGACCGCCTTCAACCCCACCTGGCTGTGGGGCCAAGACAGTGGCTTGGCGGGATAAGCCTGTCAGACGGGCACTTGCTGTCCGTGGAGCCTTGCTTCACCTACTGGGATCAGAGTGTAGGACCTTTGGAACAACGAACCTGCCAGTGGCAGCTCACGACGGCGCGACGTGATTCCGCGGCGGTAGGGCCGTCTCAGCAGGCCCTGATATTCGAGATGGAGGTTCCGCTCCAAGCTCCCATCACGATCAGGGTGGACGGCCGCGAAGAGAAGTGGACCCTGCGCCAGGCCCTGGCAGGCTCAAGGGTGATCGCCTTCACTGACGAGATCGAGAGCCTGGTACAAGAGCGATTCCGACTTCGCGCGGAAGAGATCGAGAACCGTGATGTGTTCTGGCATTCGGCCTACAAAGCGAAGATCCACACGGCGATACCCGAAGCTGGCTACACGGCCACCTGCGAGTGGAAAGAGGACGAGCTGCGCCCCGGTCACAACTGGTACTATGTTCGTGTCAGCCAACTGAACGGTCAGATGGCGTGGTCATCGCCGATCTGGGTCGACTCTGTGTAGCCCGATCCCCAAGAGGTGGGAACGTTGGACACCATGCTGGTGGCCGTGCTGCACGACTTCAACAGACTGAAACTCAACGAGGTCCCAAAGCCTGAAGCGCAGGAGTTGGACAGGGTGGTCGTGGGCATCATTTCGCGCAGTTTCTGCGCTTCGGACTACAACGCGATCAGAGGCATACGAAGGAATGTCACTTTTCCCCTGATCCCGGGCCACGAGCCCAGCGGCGTCGTGATCGAGGTCGGGCCGGGCGTCACGCACTTCGGCCTACGCGATGGTGGGCACATCTAGCCCAAGGAGGAATTGGAATGACGGAAAAGAGTGATGTCATCATAGTGAACCTGCGCTGCGAGTATCTCATCGACCCTATCGGCATAGATGTGATCAAACCCCGGTTGAGCTGGACACTGAGATCGAAGCTGCGCGGGCAGAGTCAGACCGCCTACCGGGTCCTCGTCGCGAGTTCGTTGCAGAAGCTGGACGATGCCCGCCGACGCGACGGGTGCCTGTGGGACAGCGGACGAGTGATCTCTGACCAGTCAATCCACGTGGAATACGGTGGCGCACCACTGGGATCCGGGCTGCGCTGCTTCTGGAAGGTCATGGTCTGGGACAAGGACGGAAACGAGAGTTCGTGGAGCGACGCGGCGCGATTTGAGATGGGCCTCCTGGACGCACAGGACTGGCAGGGCGACTGGATCGGCGCGCCCGCGGCCAATTCGGGCGAGGCGCCTCCAGCCCCCCACTTCCGGAAGGAGCTGGTACTGGCCGGGCCCGTCAAGGCGGCGCGGGCCACCATCTGCGGGCTGGGGTACTACGAGCTCTCGATCAACGGCCACAGGGTCGGCGACCACGTTCTTGATCCCGCCTTCACCCGCTACGACCGGCGCGCTCTCTACGTGACCCACGACGTCACCTCACTGCTCAAGCAAGGGGCCAACGCCGTAGGCGTGATCCTCGGAAACGGCATCTACAACCAGTCGTCGCGGGACGCGTGGAACTTCGAGAGCAGCCCGTGGCGCGACACCCCCAGGCTGCTGTTCCAGGCCGAGATCGAATACGAGGATGGAACGACCACGACTCTGGCAAGCGACGGGACGTGGAACACTGCACGGGGGCCAATCACGTTCAATGGCACTCGCAACGGCGAGTTCTACGACGCCCGCCGGGAGATGCCGGGCTGGGATGATGCGGGGTTCGACGATGCCGGCTGGGCGCCGGTCCACGTTGTCAATGGGCCCGGCGGCCTGCTGAAGGCGCAGATGATGCCGCCCATCAAGGTGACGGAGACAATCGCGCCCGTGAGCGTGCGTGAGGTCGCCGATGGCGCCTACGTCTTTGACCTGGGGCGAAACATCGCTGGCTGGGCCCAGCTTCGCGTGTCGGGTCCCGCCGGCACGGAAGTGACGATGCGCTATGGTGAGAAGCTCGACGACGGGGGCCGCCTCGACCAGAGCGAAAGCGCTCACCTGGTGTACGATGGCGAGTTCCAGACCGACCGTTATACGCTCAAGGGGGATGGCGAGGAGGTCTTCGAACCCCACTTTGCCTACCACGGCTTCCAGTATGTCGAGGTAACGGGCTTCCCCGGGAGACCAACCGTCGAGAGCCTCCGTGGGCGCGTCGTGCATACCGCGTTCGAGCCGGCTGGCAGCTTCGAATGCTCGAACGATCTGCTCAACCAGATACAGACGTGTACGCTCAGTTCGTACGTCGGTAACTTCCACGGCTATCCCACGGACTGTCCGCAGCGCGAGAAGAACGGCTGGACCGGCGACGCGCTCCTGGCCGCTGAGACAGGACTGTACAACTACCACGCGCAGACCGGGTATGTGAAGTGGCTCGACGACATCGGCGACGAGCAGCAGGAGGGAGGCGAGCTGCCAGGCATCGTGCCGACGAGCGGCTGGGGATACGAGTGGGGTAACGGCCCCTGCTGGGACAGCGCCTACATCCTGATCCCGTGGCACCTCTACCTCTACAAGGGCGACACGGCAATCCTCGAGGCTCACTACGAGGGGATGAAGCGGTATGTCGACTACCTGACCGGGAAGACGTTCCTTGATCTTGTCTCACTGGGACTGGGGGACTGGGTGCCGCCGTTCGGTCTTCCCTCGGACTACACGGCGCCGCTCACGCTGCTTGCGTCGAGCTACTACTACGTCGATGCCGATACCGTTTCAAAGATCGCGGCGATACTCGGGAAGAACGCAGACGCGAGGAAGTACAGCCGGCTCGCCGCCAAGATTCGCAAGGCCTTCAACCGGTACTTGTACGACAGGACAAGCGGCTTCTACACGAATGGCTCGCAGACGGCGCAGGCCACTGCACTTTTTCAGGGGTTGGTGCAGCCACGCCAGCGGCGCAAAGTGCTCCGCCGGCTGATCGCCGAGATAAGGCAGTTCAAGTGGCGTATGAACGTGGGTATCCACGGCGCCAAGTTCGTCATGAATGCC
>JAUVSX010000175.1 GCA_030596915.1 Chloroflexota bacterium
CCGTAGTGTGGGCGCACGCGCTCGTGCGACGCGCACCACCGGATCACGTACCGTGTACCTCATTCGCATAGGAGCTTCCATGGACACGCGGATCATTCGATCGAGGCTCGACACCATCCGGCGTCGCTCTGTCGTCAGGCGCTGGCCAATCGCCGGTTGGCAGGCGCGCACGGCCGACCACCTGGCGCCCGGCGAGTATGAGTACGATGGCGACTGGCAGGATCTGGTGGGCGAAGGGGCCTGGCCTGCGGGCAAGACCGTATTCCTCCGCGCGCAGATTGAGACGCAGCCAGACGCGCCCATCGACGAGCTCTATCTCGAGTTCGACCACGTTGGGCTGGAGGGCCTGCTATCGGTCGACGGGCGGCCGTATGCGGGCATCGACGCCAACCACACGCGCGTGGCCGTGCCGGGTGCGGGCCGCCTGAATCTTGAGGCCGAGTTCGTCAGCCTCCTTGCTTCTCTTAACCGGCCCGAGTTGCGCCAGGAGTCGGGGCGGCTACGCGGCGTCGCTCTCATCCAGGTCGACCGCGAGGTTGAGGGCGCCTACTACGACTTGCGGTTTGCCTGGGAGGCGAGCGTGCACGTCCGCGACGAACGGCGGCGCCAGTTGCTTCATTCCGCCCTCGAGGACGCCCTGCTCGCGGTGGATCTGACCTCACCCCCCGGCGAGTTCTCACGTGAGCTTGCCGCGGCGCGAGGCGCGTTGGGCGACCGCGTCGGCTCGATCGGGCTGGATCCGGAGGCCGGAGGCGTGTTCCTCACCGGGCATTCTCATATCGACGTGGCCTGGCTGTGGCCGCTGCGCGAGACGGTGCGCAAGTGCGCGAGGACCTTCGCGACGGCTTGCCGGCTGCTCGAACGGTACCCTGATTATCACTTCTCGTGTAGCCAACCGCAGCTCTACGCCTACACGCGGGAGCACTACCCGGAGCTGTATCAGGAGATCGAGCGGTGGATCCGGGCAGGGCGGTGGGAGTGTACCGGTGGTATGTGGGTGGAGCCGGACTGCAACGTTCCCTCGGGCGAGTCGCTGATCCGCCAGGTACTCCACGGTCTGGCCTTCTTTCGCGACCAGTACGGCGCCCGGCCAACAGTGTGCTGGCTGCCTGATGTGTTTGGCTATCCGGCCTCGTTGCCGGGCATTCTAAGTGGATGCGGGCTTGGCTCCTTCATGACCTGCAAGCTGCACTGGCAGGCGCGCAATCCCTTCCCACACCACCTGTTCTGGTGGGAGGGCATCGACGGGAGCCGTATGCTGGCCCACATTCCTCGCCTGCCGGGCTACTACAACGGCAGCCCTAACCCCGAGCAACTGACGCAGGCCTGGGACAACTTCAATCAGAAAGCAGCCTATGCCGAGGTCCTGTTCCCGTTCGGATACGGCGATGGCGGCGGCGGCCCGACGGAGGAGATGCTCGAGTTCGCTGCGAGGGCGGGGTGCTTTCCCGGCCTCCCAAGCTGCCGCCAGGGGCTGGAGGAGGACTACTTCGCCGATGTCGCCGCCCGTGAGCCAGAGCTGCCAACGTGGGTCGGAGAGCTCTATCTGGAGACCCATCGGGGAACCTATTCGACGCACGGGCCCACGAAGCGGGCGAACCGCAAGAACGAGCTGCTGCTGCGCGAGGCAGAGATTGCGGGTGTGCTGGCAGGCATGAGCGGCGCCGCGGTAGATCTGAGTCCGCTGCGCGCCGCCTGGTCGAATCTCTTGCTGCTTCAGTTCCACGACGTCCTGCCTGGCAGCTCAATTGGTGAGGTCTACCGGGAGGCCGCCGAAGACTACGCGAGGATCGAGGCGGTCGCCCGAGGCGTGCGCGACGTGGCCCTGCGTGGCCTCGCAGACCAGGTCGGGGTGGCGGGGGACTTACTCGCCTTCAACAGCCTCTCGTGGGCTCGCGGTGAGGGAGCGCGTGGCGACGTGGCGCGCGCGACGCTGTCCGTTTCCGGCGACGGCCCGTTTGAGCTGGTCCAGCCTGATGGGCGCGCCGTTCCCGCCCAGGTCGTGGCGCAAGACAACGGGGCCGGCGTCGCTGATGTGATATTCCACCCCCAATCGCTCCCCTCGATGGGCTACTCCGTCCTCTCGCTCCGCGCTGCCGCGACCTTGCCGGAGCACAGCTTGCGCGTGTTCCCGCCTTGCGTGGAGAACCGCTTCTTCCTGATCGAGCTGGCGGACGACGGCGCCGTCACGCGGCTGTTCGACAAGCGGTTCGGGCGCGAGGTGCTGCCGGAGGGCGCGCGGGCAAACGACGTGCAGCTCTTCCAGGACGGTCCGGAGCGTGAGGCTGCCTGGAACGTGCACGCGACCTTCTCGCGGCGCGAATACGCCTGGGATCCCGCGGCTGAGATCGAGGTCGTGGAACAGGGGCCGGTGCGCGCGGTCGTCCGCGTGGCGCGAACCTATCGCGCCAGCCGGCTGGAGCAGGATATCATCATCTACGATCGGTTGCCTCGCATCGACTTTGTGACGCGCGTCGACTGGCAGGAACGGCAAGTGCTGATGAAGGTAGCGTTCCCGGTGGCGGTGCGAGCGCCCCAGGCCACCTTCGAAATTCAGTTTGGGGCGGTCGAAAGGCCGACGCATCGCAATACCTCGTGGGACGAGGAGAAGTTTGAGGTGTGTGGGCATCGCTGGGCGGACCTCTCGGAGGCGGGCTACGGCGTGAGCCTGCTTAACGACAGCAAGTACGGCTACGATGTGCTGGGGAACGTGCTGCGGCTGACCTTGCTGCGGGGCACGGAGAGGCCCGACCCCGACGCTGACCGCGGCCAGCACGCGTTCACCTACGCGCTCCTGCCCCACGGTGGCGACTGGCGCGCCGGGGAGACTGTTCGGCGGGCGCTCGAGCTCAACGTGCCGGTGGTGTGCGTAGGAGGCGTGAACGGAGCGGGCGAGCTGCCGGCCAGCCGGGCATTCTTCGAGGTCCATGGCCCGGCGGTGCTTGACACGGTCAAGCCTGCTGAAGATGGGGACGGGTGGATTCTGCGCTTCTACGAGCCACACGGCGGGCGCGGGACGGTCGTAGTTCGCGGACCGGACCGTTTCCGAAGAGTTATGGCGTGCAACCACGTCGAAGAGAACGGAGACGAAGAGTCGACCGAAGGCGACGTGGCGCTTCAAGGTGTCAGTTTCAGTTTCCCGATCGAGCCGTATCAGATCAAGTCGTTCCGCGTGTGGCCTGCCTGATGCTCCCCGCCCACGTCTCGGGGGCGGGCTAGGCGGCCAGCACCGCCGTTTACCCCTGATCCCCCACCCGGTTGCGCAGCAACCGGCCCCTTCCTCCCACAAGGGAGAAGGGGAGCCAGATCCGGACCGACGTCGGTGCGCTGCACTTGGCCCGGAGAGTCCCGGCTCGGCGGGGAGGCGGCCAGCACCGTCTGTTCCACGGCGGTGCCCCGTTGCAACGACGCCTCACCCCGACCGGTTGCGCAGCCGTCGGCCCCCTCTCCCCTACTGGGGAGGCCTCCCCTTGCGGGAGAGGGGTAGGCTTGATACCGTGAACCTAACGTAGTACAATGGCGGCTGTCATCCGCATGCGCGATTCATCCAGATTCAGTCGCCGTGAAACCGCCCGCCTTGGGAGGCGTCGATGCCGCTAAATCCAGTAGACCTTACTCGCGTACGCACGTACCCGCTGGCGCAGCGCCACAATCTGGTATGTCTGGCTGACCTCGTCGATCTCGAGACGCCGCCCCCGTCCTTCGACAGCCCGGAGCTGGAGGAGGTGGCCGCGCGCGTGGTCGCGGCTCGCCAGGCAGGGCGTCCCGTCCTCTGGATGATGGGCGCGCACGTGATCAAGTCGGGCCTATCGCGCCTGGTCGTCGATCTGATGCGTCGGGGGATCATCACCCACGTGGCCGGAAACGGGGCGGTCTCCATCCACGACTTCGAGCTGGCGATGATTGGCGAGACATCGGAAGACGTTGCCACTAGCCTGGAGGACGGGTCGTTTGGAATGGCCGAGGAGACTGGCGCCTTGATGCACCAGGCGATCCAGCAAGGGGCGCGCGACGGTCTTGGTTATGGCGCCGCTGTAGGGCGCTTCATCGTGGAGCATCCAAGCCGCTTCCCGTTCCGGGACGTGAGCGTGTTGGCGAGTGGATATCGGCTGGGTGTGCCCGCTACCATTCACGTGACGATTGGCGCCGACATCATCCACCAGCACCCGGCAGCCGACTTCGGGGCGATCGGTGCGGCCAGCGGACGCGATTTCCGCATATTCGCGGCCACTGTGAGCCAGTTGGAGGGCGGCGTGTTCCTCAATTTCGGCTCGGCGGTCACGGGTCCCGAGGTGTTTCTCAAGGCGCTGACGGTCGCTCGCAACCTGGGGCACACTGTCGCGGATATTACCACGGCGACCTTCGACCTGGTGGCCATAGGCGACACCCACAGTCCCGCGCCCTCCGGCGAGGCCGTCTACTACTATCGTCCGCGCAAGAACATCGTCAACCGGCCCACATCGCTGGGAGGGCGAGGTTCCCACACCACCGGCGACCCCCGCGCGACGGTCCCCAACCTGTACCGCCGCGTAGTGCCAGCAGGGGCCCACGCGGCCCAGCCGCTGGCCGAACCGGCTGATGCTCCTATTCGGGAGCCACTCACCGGCGGCGCTGGCGCCATTCTGGAGGCCCTCGTCGTTCGGCGGCCGTCCCTGGCTGCGACGATGCCCGATGTGGCGCGTGCCTTCCGCGAGCTGGTGCGCTGCTTCGGGTCGGGGAACACGCTGTATCTTTGCGGCAACGGTGGCAGTGTGGCGGATGCGCTGCACATCTCGGGCGAGCTGCTCAAGTCCTACGCCCATCGACGCCCGCTAGCCGACCACGTTTCCAGACGGCTGGCGTCCCAGCCAGACGGCGAACTGCTTGCCGCCAACCTGGAGTCCGGACTGCGCGCGACTGTGCTGGGCATCAACCCAACCCTGACCAGCGCCGTGGCCAACGACATGCCCGACCGGGACGTGAACCTGGCTCAGGAGCTCTTGGCCAAGGCTCGACCCGGGGACGTTCTGCTGGGCATCAGCACGAGTGGCAATGCCCGCAACGTGGCGTACGCTGCCCAGACGGCCCGAGCACTGGGGATAACGGTGATCGCCCTGACTGGCAGGAGGGGGGGGCGCCTGGCCGAGCTGGCGGATATCTCGATCTGCGCGCCGGTGCGGCGCACCGATCGAGTGCAGGAGCTACACATTTTGCTATACCACGCGCTGTGTGAGATGTTGGAGGTCGAGCTCTTCGGCTAGGACGCGGTGATGGAAGCCGGTGAGTACACCGGGCCGCGGCTACGGTGCGAGGGAGGAACACGACGTTGGAATCGGAAGTGCGTTATCAAATGCTACGGCCAGCCCAGATCGTGGCCCGCAGGGAGGCGCGGCCCGTCGCCTACGTGCCGCTTGGCACGATCGAGTGGCACGGAGTCCACAACGCTGTGGGGGCCGACACGCTGCAGGCGGAAGGGCTGGCCATCCTGTGTGCGCGGAAGGGCGGCGGACTGGCGTTCCCATCTCTCTACTACGGCGAGAGCCGTGTCGAGGCACTGATGGAGGCCAACGCCTCCGACCGGGAGGCGATCGCTGAGGGGATGGCCTTGTCGCCGGATAACTTCCTGCCCGCGCGGATGCCCTTCAGTGCGACGGAGCAAGCCCTGAACTACCACAAGCTCCTGCTGCACATACTGGCCGAGGTGGAGAGCCTGGGCTTTGAGGTAGGGGTTCTGGTGGCGGGCCACTACCCGCTCATCGATCACGCACACGCTGCCGTGGCGCAGTTCAACCAGCGTGGGTACGGAAATCCGCGGCGGATGCTGGCTTGGGCCTTCGTAGACTACCAGCTCGTCCGGGACCAGTATACGTGCGCCGGTGACCACGCCGGGGGCTGGGAGACCTCCCATATGATGGCGCTGCACCCGCAGACAGTCGATCTTGGCCTACTCCCGCCCAAGGGGGAGCCTCTTGTGGGCGTCGGGGGAAGGATGGCGCCACAGGACGCGTCGGCGGCATTCGGCCTCGAGATATTGGAGGCCGCCGCCGCAGTTGTGCTCCGCGAGGTTGGACATCGTCTGGAGCACAGACAGGCCTACCTGGGCCATGGCAACGGCCTCCGCCAGGGGCTGTGGCGAGAAGAGACAACGGACTAGGGCTGGACGGCGCTCTCAGACAAGGAGGACACACCGATGGCACTCGCGTGGTTCAGCGGCCTAGGCCCAATCGTTCAGGCGTTGGTTGCGACGCTCTTCACGTGGTTTGTCACCGCGCTGGGTGCAGCCCTGGTATTCATCTTCAAGACGGTCAACAGGAAATTGCTGGATGCGATGCTTGGATTCGCTGCCGGCGTCATGATCGCTGCCAGCTTCTGGTCGCTCCTTGCGCCGGCGATCGAGATGTCGGAGGGGATTTCCGGTCTGCCGGCCTGGTTCCCCGCGGTCGTCGGCTTCCTCGGGGGCGGGGTGTTCCTCTGGACGGTCGATAAGCTTCTGCCCCATCTTCACGTTGGGTTCCCGATCGAAGAGGCGGAAGGGGTCAAGACGAGCTGGCACAGAAGCATCTTGCTGATCCTGGCGATCACGCTGCACAACATACCCGAGGGTTGGCCGTAGGCGTTGCTTTCGGCGCCGTAGCAGCCGGGTTTCCCGGGGCCACGCTCGGGGGCGCCATCGCGTTGGCCTTGGGCATCGGCATC
>JAUVSX010000068.1 GCA_030596915.1 Chloroflexota bacterium
ATCGTCGTGCCGTACTTCTGGAAGTACTTCCGACGCAAAGCGCCTGCCTCGTCCCACGTCAGGTCCAGGTGCTGGCATACCCACGCCTGGATGCGACGACCCACCTCATGCATCAACCCGCTGCCGCGGGAATACAGGGTGTCATCCAGGTCGAAGATGATGTATCTGAGCGTCATGTTCATCGTCCGGCTCGAGTCGATTCCGGCGGCCGCTAGCCGATGCGCACCGCGCTGATGCCAAATGCGGGCACCGTCACGGTCAGCGTCCCGCCGTCGAGCGAAGCGCTGTTGGGTTCCACTGGCCGCTCCAACGTGTCGACCTCTACCGCCGTGGCGGATTCGGGCAGCAGCCCCGAGGCGATCGAGACCCGCACCTCGGTCCCCTGGCCCGCGACCTCCACCAGGCGCATAATGAGACCAGCACCGTCCTGACTCTTCTTGAGGGCCGCGAGCCGGACGTTCTGATTCTCGACCGCTACCAGCGACAGGGCAGTGGGCAGCTCTCCGTCCTGGAAGCCGCAGCTCAATACCGCCGGCGGGATGTTCATCTCATCGCCCGCCTGCACGCAATCCTGAACGGCCCACCCCTCGCCGTGCGGCACCAGCGCGTAATCGATGACGTGCTCGCCCAGGTCTGGGAGTGGGTCTGGATCGATGCTGGCCCTCAGCAGCGTCATGTTCAGCGAGTCCCCCTCGAGGCTGAACCCGTACTTCGACGAGTTGACCAGGGTCACGCCCTGTCCATCGGTCTCAGAAAGATCGACCCAGCGCTGGGCGGGCACCTCCTGCCCGTCGAACAGATCGCGCCGGATGGAGCCGAAGGGAATCTGATAGCGTGGCGCGGGGTCACACACCGCCAGTGGGAAGCGTACCTTGAGGTGCGGCGTGCCGCGCTCGGCGTGGCCCATCTCGCGCCAATCGACGCGCAGACGGAACTCGACGCGGGGCAGACCGTGACGCAGCGTGATGTCCAGCTCCAGCGTCGTTTCATGGATCACGCGGGTCCAACGGAAGGTCTGAACATAGAGTCCTTGGTGGATTCGCTTGAGCTTCCCGCCATCGAGCAGGTCCTCTCGGTTCAAGAAGGGCCCGATGACCCACGCCGTCATGCCAACGTTCTGCTCCACGCAGTATTGAAGTATGCCGGCGCGCTTCCCCTCCGGGATCCACTCCCGGCCAGACCGTGCGTCGACCAGGCTCACGATACCACCCGAGGCAGGCTCGATGCGGACCCTTAGCAGCCCGTTGTCCAGCGTATCGTCCGTGGGCTGGATGCGGCGCCAACCCAGGTAGGCGTCTTCCCAGGGGTTCTCTATCTCATCCGCTAGCAAGCCAAGCCCGGCTAGCCGGTCCGAGACGCACACGGCCCGGTATCCCAGGGCCGGCAGTTCGACCGGGAAGGCCACCGTGACGTAGTCGTGGGCCCAGTACTTCCCCTGCTCCAGCACCTGTACAGGCGCCGGCTCCACTCCGTCGCTCGTCACGACCAGGTGGTCCAGGTCGAGCTGGGTATCCCACAGCGTCGCCTCGATCACCTCGCTGCGCGCGTGGGGGAGTGGGTTGAATACCAGGAAGGCCCGGTCGCTCGTGCGTGCCCGGCTGGAGGCCGACTCGCCGCCTGTTCCTGTTGCATATCCGACGCCAGCGCCGAGAGACTGCGCTGCCTCCACTTCATCCTTGTACGTCCGCCCGATGTTATCGTGGAAGGGCGCTCGCAGGGACTCCGTGTCGACGCGCGCCGCCAGGGCGCGGAGGGCGTTGGTCCGAGCCAGGCTGGCCGCGGCCTGGACGTCTTGGGCGCGTCCCATCGCGTATTGGCGCGTCTCCCGCACGCCAGAACCGGGCAGGATGTCGTGGAACTGCTCGAACAGAACCGACCGCCAGGCTTCGTCCAGGTTCTCCTGTGGATAGGGAACGCCTGCCAGTCGTTCGCCGATGATCGCGGCCGCCTCGGCGGTGTACAGAAGGTTCTCGCCGTGCCGGTTGGCCCACTTCTGCCGGGCCTGCGAGGTGTAGCACCCCGCGAATATGAAGTTGCGCTCCTCGAACACCTCTGGGAACGCTTCTTCGCCTTCTTCGGCCACGCGGAAGATGTTGTGCATCGTCGAGAACTGCACCTGGGGGAACACGGGCCACGTGTCCATATCGATGATGCGGTTCAAGTCGCGTCGCGTAGGGCCGCCACCGTGATCGCCCACGCCGTAGAACACCGGCATAGACTTCAGCCCTGTCGCCAGCGTGAACTCGGCGAGGGGTTCGGCGATCGTTGGCATAATGGGCCCCTGGTACCATTTCACGTCATTGAAGACGAGGACCCGAGAGCCATCGGGCCCGATCCACCACGAGAAGTGGGGGCCAAGACTGCCCCGACAGTGGTAATAGTACTTCACACCCCCTCGGGCAAGGATGGTGGGCACTGTGGGGGGATGCCCGAATGTGTCGGGCTCGAAATCGACGCAGATGTCCTCCGGCGACAGGCCGAATTTGGCCGCGAAGTACTCACGGGTGTAGAGCAGGTGGCGGCTGAGGCTTTCGCCGCTCGACATGTTCTTGTCGGCCTCGACCCAGTGACTGGCCGTCACCTCCCACCTGCCCTCCTGCACGCGCTGGCGGATAGTCTCGAACATCGCCGGATTGTACTTCTCGATCAGATGGTAGATCGAGGCCTGGTCCTGCGAGAAGATGAAGCCAGGGTACTCTTCCATCAGTGCATCCATTGTATGGAAGGTATCGTTGGCCACTGCGACGGTCTCCGGCCATGACCACATCCAGTTCATATCAATGTGGGCGTGGCTGACGCACAGCAGCGTGTACCCCTTGGCCACCTGACCGATGGGGGCCAACGCGGCCTCACCTCGCGCCACCAGATCGTCGATGTCGACGCTCGGGCTGTTCAGTCCCTCGCTGACGATCCGCCCGGCCTCGACGATTCGCTCCTGCCACGCGGCGGCTCGATCAGTGTGTACCTTGCGAAGCTGATGGGCGAAGTTGAGCTGGGCCGTGAACCGATCCAGCTTCGCGGCTTTCCGCCCGAGGCCGTAGCGGAGCGATTGCGACAGGTCGGTGTACTGCGCTAAGTAGGACATCAGTGTGATTGCTCCTTGCCCGGTGTGGGCAGCTCTCTCAGTGCCTGCGCCTGTGCGCAGAGGTTCTGGTGTGGCGTGCCGTCCGGAATCTCACATCCAGCGGCGCTGATGTTCTTGGGTCCGCCTAGCGTGGCGCATTCGGTTACTGCCTGGCGCACCTGCGCCGGCGTCCCCTGCAACATCACGGCGACGGGATCGAAGTTGCCACAGAGGGCTGGTCCGTTCCCAAAGGCCTGGGCAGCCAGGCGGATGTCGACCATCCAGTCAACGTCGATGATGTCTGCGCCACTCTCCACAACGTCGTCGAGGATGGGTGTGATGTCACCACAGATGTGCAGGCGCCCCAGCCCGCCCATCTCGTGGATGGCATCGAAAATGCGCTGCTCGTAGGGCAGAGCGAAACGGCGGTACATTCGGGGGGAGACTTGCGAGGCGATAGCGTCCCCCAGGCCAATGATATCCGCGCCCACCTCGATCTGTGCCCGCGCGAATGCGATCCCAACCTCGCAGCATATCTCCAGGAGGTCATCCACCCACTCCGGGCGATCGTAGAGGTCGACCATCAACGCGCCGACACCTCGCAGGTCCCCGGCCTCGGCAAGGGCGCCCTCGACCCAGCCCATAATCGGCACCTCGCCGCCGACCTGGTCCCGCAGGCGCTCATTCGCTGCCAACCGATCGCTCATCCGCCGGCCGGTGCGGGGATCCGGGGGCTTGAGCCGCTTCAGATCAGCGGGTTCGCACAGGAGCGGGGCCGTGCAGATCGGCAGCCCATCCTCGGGGAACACAATCTCAGCGCCGAAGTCGGCCGCCTCGCGGTAGGGATCGGATATCGACTGCACGATGTCCAGGTCGAAGGCTTCCTGCACCGCGAGATTCGCCTCACCTAGCACCCGGAAGTCCTGGTAGTAGCGTGAGAGCGGCTGGCCAATGGTGTGCGCGGCGAAGATCATCATGATATCGAAGTTGGGAGGACGATCCACATCCTCGCCGCCCAATCTCATCATCACACGCTCATACGAGTTCATAGCCATCCTCAGTGGGCTCGAGCTTGTGATTGGCCGGGCAAACCTGGCGCGACTACCTCACGGCAGGGGATGTGGTCAAGCAGCACAGCACGCGATTATAGCTGAACTAAGGAGACGCGCCAGCCTTGCGGGTAGTGGGTGCAGTCGCCATCGGGTGCGGTAGGAGACTGGGACTACAGCAACCCGTACCTCACCCGTCCAGGCCCAGTGCAACGACCCGAAGGGTACGAAGGGGTGCATTTAGGTCTTGGAGAGCCAAAGCCCAGTGCGATCCGGTGAGCCTCCGCCACGCAATGACCTTGCGTCGCCCAGTTGCTGAGATGCACCCGATCGCCCCCAAGCTGGAACCCACCCGCGTGAAGCCTCAGAGGCAGTGCGCCTCCGCGCGAGGTGCTGCCGGGCGCTGCGGCCTGGGCAGACCTGGTTAGCTGGCGGAACTCACGGTGGGCGTAAGCGTATCGGTCGGGGTCAGGCTCGGCGCCGGCGTCGCCGTGGCAGTGAAGGAAGGCGAAGGGGTGCTGGAAGGTACGGCTGGGACTGTCGCCGTCGGTGCGGCTGTCCCGGTCGCAGTGGCGCTGGGCAGCGGCGTGGGCGTCGGGGGTGGCGGCAGCGCGGGCAGGTACAGAGCCTGGCCGACGTACAACGTGTTTGAGGAGAGGCAGTTGGCAAACTTGACTGCGTCGACGGTCGTGCCTGTGTTGCGGGCGAGGGAGTAAAGGGTGTCACCTCGCCGCACGTAGTAGACGACCCAGTCGAGGGGCGGGCCACACGCCGGAGGCGAGGTGCGCGTCGCCGTGGCATAGACGGTGGGTGGCACGTTCAGTGTCTGGCCCGGATAGATGGTCGTTGTGCTCAGGCAGTTCGCCTGCATAAGCGCGCGAGTCGTCGTGCCCCGCGACGCGGCCAGGCGGCCGAGGGTGTCTCCTTGCTGCACACTGTAAGCGACCCATCCCGCCGGAGGCAGACACACCGGTATGGGCGTCGGAGGTAGGGATTGGCGCTCCGTTGGCACGGACGTCGGGGCCTGCACCGGGGTCAAGGTGGAATCGGTCGTCGGAGTGACCGTGACCGAGGGGGTCGGCGTCGGAGACTCGGAGGGCGTCACTCGGGGGGGAAGCGTCAGGGTGGATTGGAGCGGCGTCGACGATGGCAGCGCCGGTTCGGTGGCCCTCGTCGGCGACGGCGGAACGACAGGCGCGTCGAGCTGGCTCAGGCGGAAGCCACCAAGCAGCATAAACGCGCTGAGGGCTGTGATTGCCAGGCCCTCCACCAACGAGCGTATGCTACCGGATTCGCCGGTATCAGAGAGTGGTCGGTGACGCACCGTGTCCTACCCTCAGGCGACTGTCTCAGCAGCGCCATTCCCAGAAGCTTCTGGAGACGCCTTTGCAGACACCGGGAGCACGACGCTAAACGTGCTGCCCGTACCCATAACGCTTTCCACCCAGACGCGTCCGCCTTGCGCCTCGACGAGCGTCTTAGCCACAGAAAGGCCTACGCCGGTGTCGCCCACACCGGGGATGGGGCGGTTCTCGGCTCGGTAGAGACGGCTGAACACCCGCCGTTGATCGTCGGGAGAGATGCCTCCTCCCGTGTCGGTGACAGATACGAGCAGGGACTCTGGTGGTGGTCCAGCCCGCCCGTCCGATCCTTTCCGTTGGACACGGACCACGATCCCGGTGCCCGGCTTCGAAGCATAGCAGGCATTGGACAGCAGGTTCCGCACAATCTGCGACACAGAATCGGCATCCGCCTCGACGGGCGGAAGCTGAGGAGGCACTTCCCGCTGCACGATCAGGTCACGCTCGTCGAACTCCGTCGAGAGAGAACGAATCGCCTCGTCGACAGTGGCGCCGATGTCGACCGTTCTGGTGGCAGCCACCCCGCGCGCCCCGGCCGCCGCCACGTCGAGCAGCTCGTCGAGCAGGGCGTCGACGCGCTCGACGTTGGTATGTATCCTCTGCAGGAACTGGTGCTGCATCTCGCCAAGTATGCCAGCGGCTTCGTCAAGCAGCAGCTCAGTGTAGCCGCTGATGGATGTCATCGGTGTACGGAGTTCCTGGACCAGCGAGATGACCGTCTCCCGCTCTGGGCCAACGCCGAGAGCCTCCATTCGCTGGCTTTGCTCGTCAAGTTGGCTCTGTAATGCCGCAGCGCGCTCCGCCATGCTGCGTTCCCTGTCCAGCGCCTGCCGCACTTCCTCGTCACGATTGGTCCCCTGGCGCCTGAAAGCAAGCGTGAGCGCTGCCGCCACCCCAGTCCCGACGGCGTCGAGGATCTGCTCGTCACGGGCCGTCCAGGTCCGCTGCGAGGAAGGATTGCCCACCAGTATGGCGCCAAATGTCGTGTCTCGGTCTTCCAGAGGTTGTACGAGCAGTGGACCGGCTCTATCAAAGCCCAGTCGGCGAAACAAGTTGGTGGCAGCCGCATCGGCCTGCGGCGACGAGAGAGGGTCGGTGCCAATCCTCTGCCCGGGCTCGGGTAGCGCGGTGTCCAAGGGATCCACCGGCGGCGCGTGGATCCGTTCGGGCTGGGCCGTGTAGCGGAGAACGTCGGCCAGCCTCGGGTAGTCAGACGCTGAGAGGCTGATTCCCTGGTTCCCCGCCATCCCATTCCTGGGCGGGTATATGGCGACGACCCGCAGTCTGTCAGAACGGCCTGGGCGTGTGATCCCAAGGGCAACAACGTCCGATTCCAGGGCGTGGGCGATGGCGGAGGCGACCAGCCCGAGGGCATTCTCCCGGCTACTGCCCTGCTCGATGCGACAGACAGCCGATAGCGCCGTGACCAGCTCCAGAGGAAGGTCCCGGTCAGGGGCTGGGGGTGCCCGCAGGGCCTCTCGATAGACCAGGCTGGTCAGCAGCGGCAGCGCGATCAGGTTGGCCAGTCGCACCCAGCCTGCGGCGTTGGTGGCGACGATCGGGACTGCGAACTCCAAAGCGTGGCCGGCGAGCCATACCGCAAGCACGCACGTGATCAGTCCCCAGTCGTGTCGAGTCCGCAACGCCGCCACGATCATTGTTGGGATGATGACGGCGATGTTGAGGAGCTCCCACACCGAGGACTGCCAATAGTGATTGAAATAGCTGCCCTCGGCTACCCTACTCAGCCAGAGAAAGGCGGACGCAACGTACATACCCGCCCCCGCGAGCAGTCCAACAAGAAGTAGCGTATTGCCAAGGCGTTGGTACTCTCGCAGGATTGGCAAGAAAGCCCAGATCACCAGGAAGAGAATGGCGAAGTCCAGGAACCGCTCGAGCGGGGGCAAGACGGCGATGCCCCACAGCACGCCGGCCCAGTCGAGCAGCGCGACGACGATCAGCAGGACCTGTGCAAAGGCCATGCCACCCGTCGTCGCCAGCAGCCGGACGGCAATCGGGCTACCGCGCTGTCGCCGCCAATAGCTGATCCCAATGCCCAGAAGGATCTGGGTTGCGAAGACTGCTATCACGCGGTAGGCAAGGCTACCTGGAGGGGTCGTGAGCAGTTCAGCGAAGTCTCGGAGAAGCGCCATACGCCCCCACTCGCGAGTCAGCCTTCGACGGCCATCGTGGTCGCACCTCACCGTAGGCTGGTCGGCGGCAGGCGCGCACCGTACACCGGATGATGTGAGCGGGATTATACCATGCCGGGCAGCGGAGGGGTAAGAGGACCAGGGCCCGCAGCCCGACGGCTGAGGCGCACCCAATGCGGTAGCGCGCGACGGGGTCGAGGTGCCCGTCGTCTCGGATGGGCGTTGCTCAATGACGATACGCCAGGATCCGAACGACAGCTCTCCATCGTCCTCGGCCGGGCACTGCCTGAGTCGCAGGCCGGTGACCAGTGGCACGCCAATCTCGCCCACGCCAAAGGTGTACGCCACACCCGGCTCAGCCGTGAAGTCCGCGTAGCCTGCCCCCAGGCTAGGCTTCAAGCCGGTCACGGCCCAGTTCGCGCCGTCCGGCCATAGAAGCCAGAGCCTGATGCCGGCCAGGCCCTGCCCGTCCTCGCCCCTGACCACCACCTCAATATGCGGGGTCGCTCGCGAACGGCACGTGTGACTCCGCTCCGCTACTCTGAAAGCAACGGAGGATAGGGGGCGGAGAGTGACGGGAAGAGGGGTGCCGGCCGGCGACAGCGTAGCGGGATCGGCCGTGCGGGAGTCCCTGGAAGGGGGCATGGGGCTGAGGATCGGCATGCCGAGGGCCTCGGCCAGCATAGCCATGCGGCGTACCGCCTCCACTGACCGGTCGGCGCGAGTGGTCTCCTCCACCAGCCCGCGCAGAGTGGCCTCAATGTCCTTCTGCTCGAGACTGCCTAGCCGCGCACGGACGCGCGATAGATCCCCCTCGCCCACGTAGGAGACCGCAGCCAGGCGGACCCAGCCGGCTCGGTAGTCGCTACGGAGTAACGATGGGTCAGTATTGACCAGCCTGACCGGGTTGATGAACCAGGCGTACACGAGACTGAGGGTCAGGCCGACCGCCAGCCCGGCGAGAAAGAGCAGCCAGCGAGGGGTCGGCCCCTTCACGGCCCCTCCAGGTGCGCAGTCAGACTCGGTGGCAACGTGCTAAACGCCGAGGCCAGGTGCGCCAGGCGGGTGCTGTCGTCGGTGCTGCCCCCTGCCTGCACCAAACGCTGCGCCAATTCGATCAGTGGCGCCGAGGGCTCGTCCGGATCGAGCGGCGCAAGCTGACCTCGCGCACGCTCCAGATCACCTTCCACCTCGTAGGCCGTAGCGACCATCACGAGATAGTCATCGCGGTAGTCGCGACGGAGGCCGGCAGGTGCACTGTCCGCATGCCGCACAGGCCAGATCCACCAGCCGATGGCAAGACCCAAGATCAGGCCTATCACCAGGCCCCCGATACCCCAGGTCATCCACCTCACTGCAGATGAACGCACCACCGATATCTCCGTCTCGAGATGAGAAACGCGGCGCCTCGGGGCCTGCACCCCGCCGCGGGGCGTGTACAGCGCCCGCAAACGCCGCGCTGGATCCTGGTCGCAGCACTGAGTAAGGGAGGTGCCGGAGGTGGGAATCGAACCCACATGGGCTAAGCCCACGCGATTTTGAGTCGCGCGCGTCTGCCTATTCCGCCACTCCGGCCTGTGGACAGTATACCAGGGAGCGGTGGTCGGGTCAAATGCCGCGCAAGTCGGCTGCTACGGACGCGGGCGCATGTACGGTGGCGCCAGCGCAAGGCGACGCCGGCTTTCCGAGGGATCGGCGCCTCTGATCACGAGCGGCAAGTACACGTTCACTCTCTCGTGGACGGTGATATATCGGGTGCGCGTAAGAGCGTCCGTCCCACCGACACCGGAGACCGTCAGCGTTACAGTGTATGACCCCGTGGCTGAGTAGGTGTGCGCCGGATGCTCGAGGGTGCTGGTGAGCCCGTCGCCGAATGACCACAGGCTGGTGTCGTAGTCGCCGCTCGACTCGTTCGTGAACGTGACGGTCAGCGATGCTGTGCCACTGATAGGCGTTCCAGTGAAGCTCGCGATCACCGGCTCGTAGACCGAGATGTAGCTCGTGCGCGTCAGCGCGTCCGTGCCGCCCAGGCCTGAAACGGCCAGCGAGACGGCGTACACGCCCGCTGCCGTGTACTCATGTGCTGGATGCTTAACCGTGCTCGTCATCCCGTCACCGAACGCCCACAGGCTGGTGTCGTAGTCGCCGCTCGACTCGTTCGTGAAGGTCACGGTCAGTGGGCGCGTCCCACTTTGCGGGCTTCCTGAGAACGCCGCGCTCGCGGGCTGGGGGGAGACTGTGATGTAATTGGTGCGCGCGAGAGCGTCAGTGCCGCCCGGACCCGACACCGACAGCGAGACGGTGTACACGCCTGCGGTCTCATACTCGTGCGCTGGATGCTCGAGGGTGCTCGTCAACCCATCGCCGAAGGTCCACAGGCTGGTGTCGTAGTCGCCGCTCGACTCGTTCGTGAACGTGACGGTCAGCGGCGCGACCCCAGTCCTCGGGCTGCCCGTGAATCCCGCGCTCACCGACTCGTAGACCGAGATGTAGCTCGTGCCCGTGAGTGCGTCCGTGCCCCCGAGGCCTGACACGGCCAGCGAGACGGTGTACACGCCCGCTGCCGTGTACTCGTGTGCTGGATGCTCGAGGGTGCTCG
>JAUVSX010000418.1 GCA_030596915.1 Chloroflexota bacterium
CGGTGCGAGCCCTGCACCGAGGGCTGCCTCACGCCCTGTGCGATGCACTTCCGGGATATGCCAGGTGCCGCACAGAAGCGCACGTGGAGCGGTAGTTGGTTCTGCATAGCGTGGCTGTTCCTTGGCCCTCAGGCCTGGTGGCCACCCGAAATCCAAGCCGTCTATGACTGGCGGATGGAGCGACGCGCTGCTTTCGAGATTAACGTCCTATCGAATCGGCATGGCCTGAACCAGTTCGACAGCCTCGTGGGCGTTGTCCCGTGGCTAATCGCGTGCCAGAAGGGGGACGAGATCAGAGACCTCAACGGTCTCGACATGGACTGGAATGCTGCTGAGACGTGGGCCGAGTTCCTGCGCGCGACTGCCTATCGCGAGGGTCTGGGAGATGTCCTCGCCGAGGGAGGATGGGCCGCGGCGCGGACCACTCAGGTCGGCCTAGACACGGCGCGCACTATGTACGCCGGCTGGGGCCATACAGGGCACTGGGACGGCCATACCGGGATCGGGCCAGAGTTTCCGTACTGGTTGACTTCTGCGATGCAGTGGATGTCCGACACACGCGATCCCTTCAACAGTGGCCACGGCTCGCTGTGGGCCGGTATCAAAATCCTCTGGCGGGTGGGCAACCTGGAATCAGACGCAGTGCGACAGGCTGAGTTGGACAGGATCCGCACCATCGGCGAGCACCTGTACGGTACCGCGGATGCGGTCGACCCGTTGAGCGGCTACCGAGGGAAGGCTCCGATGGGACACTTTCACACACTGCGCCCGGTGATCAAGGACTGCGTGCCCGTCGATGACATGAGATTCCCGCGGATCTACGACGAGAACGCGCCTGACCGTTATTGGCGGCTCGAGGTCGACGGTATCGGCGAGATCGAAGGTCCATCGGTCGAGTACCATCTCATCCGCGCCGGGACCGGCGTGGACTGGTCGGAGACAGACTTCGATCGGGCGGCGGAGCGCGTGTGTGCGCTGGAGCGCGCCCTGCAGGTTCGCCACTGGGGCCGCGACCGACAGACCGACGAGATGCTGTTGCCCTACTTCGAGCGCCCCGAGGCCCTCCAAAGCCCCTTCCTGGAGAACCGCCACGGCCTGGACCGGGAGCAGTTCAAGCCCGTGCTGGACGAGTTCTACGCGCTGCACGGCCGGGACGAGAAGGGTGGGCCTACGAAAGAGAGCCTGGCCGACCTGGGCATGGCGGATGTGTACGCGCCGATGCCCCAGGGAGCTGCGAGAGCTGAGGAAGGGCGCGGTGAGTCAATGACAGCAGACTGACGACACTATAGAAATACCAGGCATGGTCCCGCGAAGGAAGTGAGGCAAGGTAATGGTGGCAAGACAGTCGGATTCGGCGAGCGGATGGACCGTCTGGCTTCGCTGGATGCTGGCAAGCGCCCTGGGAGGCGGTGTGCGCTTTGCCGTGGGACTTGCTGTGGCCGGACCAGTGTCTGATGCCCTGGGAGAAGCCGCCAGCGAGACTGTGCTCTTCGGAGTGGTCGGCATCTCGATCGGCGTTGCTCAGTAGCTTGTCTTGCGAACGCTCACTCCCGGTGCTGATTGGTGGGTGCTGGCGAGCGTCGTGGTTTGGCCTGTTGTTGGCGCGCTGGCCATGCCACTGGAAGGGACGATGGGTCTGATTGCCTGCCCCGCCGTGGCTGGAGGCGCCAGTGGGCAGTTTCCAGGTGGCGCCGCCTGACGGCATTGACGTGCCATCCGGTCCAGTGATACTGACCATACGCCCCGAGCACATCGAGCTCGGCGCGGACCACGGGCCCAATACCTGCGTGGGACTGGTGCACGAGTGCATCTACGTAGGGACCCACACCCGCTGCAAGATCCAACTGGGCGAGTATCAGATCGAAGCCACGAGCGGCACAGATTCGCCGGTGGCCCGTGGCGAGGGCGGAGAAGTGAGCATTCGTTTCCCACCAGACCGCCTCTGCCTGCTGAAAGAACAAGGAGCCTGAGCAGCAAATGGCAACTGAGCGCGGGGACGTGACGCCCAGAGCAGAGACGCCAGAACAGGCGAGCGTGGACGTTTCGCCAAAGCTGGTGCTAGACCATCTGGCGAGGCGTCTACCTCAGTTCCAGCCCACTGCAGCGCCCGAGCGCATCGAAGTTGGCTACCTCAACTACGTGTGGCGCGTCCGAGGAAAGCCTGAGCCAGTGATCGTCAAGGTCACCCTGCCGCATATCGCCGCCATGCCTGAGGTTCCGCTGGACCAGCACCGGCTCGACATTGAGGCACGCAGTTTGGCCGCTTTCGAGCCCGGGGGCGCCTTGAGCAGCGTTGGCGGCCCCGACATACGTCCCCCCCGTCCGCTCGATTTCGACGAGCCGCGCCACATCCTGGTGATGGAGGACTTGGGCGACGTGCCGCACCTGGGCACGTGGCTCGTCCAGGGCGGTGCGGATTGGGCTGTGGGACAGCTTCTCGGCCAGTTCATCAGCGCCCTGCATATGCGGACCTACGGCAGTCGAGAAGCGGCCCAGGGTTTCGACAACAGTGCTATCCAGCGTACCCGCCTTGAGCTCCACTACGGCGCTGTTGAAGACATGTGCAGGAGAGCCGGGCTCCCAGACGCGGACGATCTTGGACGAAGAGCGGTTATTCTGGGCGAGCAGCTCCAGCGGCCTGGTGTTTGCGTGATCCAGGGTGACCTGTGGCCGCCATCAGTCCTCATTACACGCGACGGCGTCCGCGTCATCGATTGGGAGCTCACACACTTCGGTTACCCCGCCCAGGACGTGGGCCATCTTGCCTCTCACCTGTGGATGTATGCCCATCGTGCTGAGACCCAGGCAGTTGCGGATCGGGCGCGTGCCACGCTGCGTACGTTCCTGCGCGCGTACCGAGCAGGGCTCGGCTCGAGTTTCACCGAGGTCTTCGGCACGGGCGCCGTCCGCCAGAGCGCGGTGCACTTCGGTGCAGAGATCCTGATGAGGACGGTTGGCGCTTTCCAGGAAGGCTATCTCTACGATGGGCTGCCAGTCGACGATCCTTCCGTCGAAGAAGCCGTCCAGGTTGCGGCTCAGCACATCCGCTCCCCGGAGCGTGTCGACACCTTTGCCGCGCTGCTCCTCTAGCGGCGCGTGACGACCGGCACCCTACAGCTTGGGTCAAGCGCCGGGGGAAACGCCGGCCATCGGCGCCCCTGCCGGAGAGCCGCTGCCTGCAGCCGTCCTGGAACCAAGCTCGATTGATCGCCGTAGGTCAGGCCACGCGCTCTGCCGTTCCTCAGCGCTCGCTCCACAGCACGTGGATCACAGCTTCGTGCGCAAGAAACGGGTGAAGACTTTCTTCACGATCTCCGAGTACGTCGGATATGTGAAGATGGTCTCAGCCAAGCTGGTGACCGGCAGCTTGTTCTTCATCGCGACAGTGATGAACTGAATCCACTCGCCGGCGTGAGCGCCGACCGCGTCGGCGCCCAGGATGTGGTCGTCCTCGTCCATGACAACCTTGAGGAATCCGCCCGTCTGGCCATCAGTTATGAAGCGATCGATCGCGGCGTCCACTCGGAAGACCTGCACACTCCTGTGTTGCTCGCGCGCCTGACGCTCGCTCAGGCCGACGTGGCCGATCTCTGGGTCCGTGAAGCTGGCCCAGGGGAGGATGCTCAGGTCGTTCACGAGCTGGTTGCCGTAGAGGATATTCTTCACGCAGATCTCAGCCTGGAATGAAGCAGTGTGTGTGAACTTGAGGCGGGC
>JAUVSX010000062.1 GCA_030596915.1 Chloroflexota bacterium
GCAATCCCCCTGCTGGCGCTCTTTCGGGTGACAACGGGGCGGTGGGCTGACGCGTGGGTGACCATCCTCAGTCTCGCGTTCGGGTGGGGGGCCTATCCCATTGCGGCGAGCGTAGTGCTGGCTGGTTTGCTCTGGCTCCAGTACCACCTTGACCGTCCTACCAAGTGGCGCTGGCGGCCCTTCGTTGGTGCCGAGCTGGTCTTCTTCTCCCTGCTGGCCCTGACACACATCTTCTCCGGCGCGCGCGATACGTGGTTCTTGGTCGAGATTGGTTGGGGAGGCGGACTCGTTGGTTGGGGTATCACCATGCTGCTCGCCACCTATCTCGGACAGCCGTTGGCTATCATCATCTTGTTTGCCCTATTGTCGACCGGGCTAGCCTTTGCATTTGACGTGACGTACGCGGACGTGAAGAGGATCGTACTCGCGTTGTGGGCGTCGCTTTCGCAACTCGCCGCCCGATCACGCGTCCTGCCGGGCACAAGGGCGTCTTCAGCACAGAAGCGCGCCAGCGACGTTCCCGGAGGCGCGCAGACGGGGCCAAGCGCACGACGTCAGCGAGCACGCTCCGGCACGGCTGGGAGCGGGCGCCGGGAAGCGGCCCAGCCATCCCAGGAACTCGCGGTCGCGCCCGTTGCTGCCGTGGCAATGGCGAGCGAGGCCAAGCGCGATGAGCCCGTTCCTCAAGCCGCGCCGTATCGCGGAGTGCCCTACAGTCAGCGTAGCTATACGCTGCCGTCGATGGACCTCTTCAACGAACCGAGCGGGCCGACGATAACCGACGCAGAAATCCGCTCGAAATCACGCACGATTGAGCAGACACTTGTCCAGTTCGGCCTGCCAGTGGAGGTTACCGAAGTCCGCGTCGGGCCCACTGTCACTCAATTCGGCGTGACACCCGGCTACATCGTGCGAGGCGGAGCGCCGGGTCGGAAGGTCCGCGTTGGTCAGATCAGCTCTCTGGCGGATGCCCTGGCGCTTGCACTGGCGGCTCCTCGTCTGCGCGTTGAGGCTCCAGTCCCGGGCCGGCCTGTGGTTGGCATCGAGGTGCCCAACAGCCACGTTCAGCTCGTGGGAGTTAGGGAGGTAATGAAGTCAGACGAGTTTCGCAGGCTGAAGTCACCCCTTGCATTTGCGCTGGGCCGTGATGTGTCCGGCGACCCCGTTGTGGCGGACCTCTCAAAAATGCCACACCTGCTGATCGCCGGCACGACAGGATCGGGCAAGTCTATCTGCATCAAGGCCATCACGGTCTGCCTGATCTGCAACAACGCGCCGAGTGACCTGCGCCTGGTCATGATTGACCCAAAGATGGTGGAGCTCGTGCGCTTCAACGGACTGCCGCACCTCTACGGTCGCGCTGAGGTTGACCTGGAGCGCGTCGTCAAAGTGCTGCGCTGGGTGGCCCAGGAGATGGACGACCGCTACAAGCGCTTCGCGACCGCCACAGCGCGCAACATCGACGACTACAACCAGCTCAAGAAGCGTGAGGGTGAGCCGCCGCTCCCCCGAATTGTTGTGATGATCGATGAGCTAGCCGATCTGATGATGCTCGCTCCCGATGAGGTCGAACGGACAATCTGTCGCATCGCTCAAATGGCCCGCGCGACGGGCATTCATCTGGTTGTCGCGACACAGCGCCCAAGTGTTGACGTGGTCACCGGGCTGATCAAAGCGAATTTCCCTGCGCGCATCTCGTTCGCGACTGCGAGCCAGACCGACTCCCGGGTGATCTTGGACATGCCTGGAGCCGAGACTCTCCTGGGGCGAGGCGACATGCTGTACTTGGCCGCGGACGCTGGCCATCCGGTGCGCGTACAGGGCTGTCACGTTTCTGAAGAGGAGCTGGAGCGAGCCGTGCGCTTCTGGCGCGACCAGGTGGGACCGGTCGAGGAGGAAATCCCCTGGGATCAGTTTATCCGACCGGCCTCGGAGGGGCAGGCTGGGGGCCGCGATGTGTCTGACGACATGCTACCGAAGGCCACTGCGCTGGTCAGGGAGGCCGGCAGCGCCTCGGCGTCGCTGCTGCAGCGGAAGCTGCACATCGGGCACCCTCGCGCGGCGCGACTGATGAAGGAGATGGAGGAGAGGGGGATCATCGGTCCGCCGGAGGCTGCGGGGCGCAGGCGTCGTGTGATCATCGGGGACGGCGACTAGCGCGTGAGCTTCATTGGGCTCTTCGCGTGGTCGTTTGGAGTGGCAATTGGCCCCGTGATCAGTCCGGGTCCCGTCAGTGCGGCCGTCGTCGCGGAGGGGGCCAGGTGTGGTGTTCGTGCCGGGCCATTGGTTGCCCTCGGGCACGCAGTGACAGAACTGGTCATGGTTCTTGTCCTGGCGCTCGGCATGGGCCAGGCGCTGCGTCATCCGACGTTGAGTATCGCGATCGGAACACTGGGAGGCCTGGTTCTGCTGTGGATCGGTGGCAGAATGACGTGGGTCGCGGTTCGCAGGCGCCCCCAGTTGCCAGCGGTCAGTGACGGTTCGGGAGTCCGCGCCGAGCGCAGCCTGGTCGGCCTCGGCATTGTGACCACCCTTACCAACCCGTTCTGGTACCTGTGGTGGGTTGGAGTCGGGGGTGGGTATGTGTTGATGACCCAGCAGCAGGGGCTCGCCGCTCTGGCCGCCTTCTTTCTGGGCCACATCGCCGCGGATTTCACGTGGGACACGTTTCTCGCTTCGGTCGTGGGCTCAGGTCGGCGCTGGTTCAGCGACATCGTTTACCAGACTCTGCTTGTCGTCTGTGGTCTGTTCCTCTGCTACACCGGCGTGAGATTCCTCTGGGCGAGCGCCGGCTCGTTTGTGGGATGAGCGTGCCGCTGGCCTGGGCAATGGGTCGAGGGGGGCAGGATGACCGTGTTGATCGGCACCAGCGGCTTCAGCTACAAGGACTGGGTCGGGCCTGTCTATCCTGAAGGCCTGCCCAAGCCTGAGTGGCTAGCCTTCTACGCCCGTGAGTTTCCTACCTGTGAGCTGAACTTCACCTACTACCGAATCCCGGACGCGCACACGCTGGACCGCATGGCAGCCAAGGTTCCCGACGGCTTCCTGTTCTCGGTCAAGGCCTACCGCGGGATCACCCACGAGCGGAAGGACCCTAACCCCCAGATCGAGCAGTTCACGGCGGCGTTGAGTCCTCTCATTGATGCGGAGAAGTTCGCCTGCGTGCTGATTCAGTTCCCGCACTCCTTCCACGCAGAGGAACGCAACCGAGACTATGTCAAGCGGGTCCGCGATGGTTTCGGCGACGTACCCGCAGTCGTCGAGTTCCGTTCGCGCGAATGGATCGATGAGCGCACCTTCGATGAGTTGCGGGCGTTGGGGCTGGGCTTCTGTTGTGTCGACCAGCCACGTTTCGAGAACCTGGTGCCTCCGGTCGCCGTGGCGACGGGGCCTGTGGCGTATGTGCGATTCCACGGCAGGAACACCCAGAAATGGTGGCGGCACAAGGAGGCGTGGGAGCGGTACGACTACACATACTCCGCCGACGAGCTGAGTGAATGGGTCCCCAAGATACGCGAGCTGGACGCCGAGGTGCCGCTGACGCTGGTCTATATGAACAACCACTGGCAGGGGCAGGCTGTCGGCGCCGCCCGGCAGCTCAAGTTGCTGATGGGGGGATAGCCGGAATCCGCTGGGAGTCGGCGCTTCGGGTGGATACTCACAGCACCGCGTCTCTCGGGGAGATCTATTTTCCGGCGATCACGCGTTGGAAGCCGGCGCAGCCATTCGGTGACCAGCGGCTCCTGGCTGCCCCCGTGGGGCGGCCCGCATCCCACGTCCCTCACAAAGACCGGCCCCGCGCCAGGTTCTGTGGCGCTGTCTGTGTAGGAGCTCGCGCATAGAACGCACGCGTTGAAGAGGTGCTTGGCCTACGTCGGGTCCTACGCGTTGGGCCGAGTCCCGGGTTGGCGCGCCTGCCTGCCCACACCAGGCAGGCTGAAAATACACCATGAACTGTCCGCAGTGCCAGTATGACTGCCCACCCGACTTCGCATTCTGCCCAAGGTGCGGGGCGGCGTTGAAGGGACCCGCATCGGCGCCAGGAGCAGGTCTTGATGGTCGTGCCGAGCGCCTGCGGCGTCTGATACCGAGAGACTATGCCGAACGCCTGCTCGCCACCCGAGGGCGACCAGGTTATGAGAGACGCGTGGTTACGATTCTCTTCTCGGACGTCAAGGGATCAACGGCGATGGCCGATGGTCTAGATCCCGAAGACCTGCTCGAGATCATGGATGGCGCCTTCGATGTGCTGATCGGGCCGATCTATCGCTACGAGGGCACCGTCGCTCGGCTTATGGGGGACGCGATTCTGGCCTTCTTCGGCGCGCCGATCGCGCACGAGGATGACCCGGAGCGCGCCTGCCGGGCCGCCCTCGACATCATTCGGGGGGCCAAGGCGTACGCAGCGTGCCTGGAACAGCAGCGGGGCATCATGGGATTCGATGTGCGGGTCGGGATCCACACTGGGCTTGTCGTCGTCGGCGAGGTCGGATCAGACCTGCGCGTCGAATACACAGCGATCGGCGACGCCATCAATCTCGCGTCGCGGATGGAGCAGGCAGCGGAGCCTGGAACGGTTCTTATCTCCGACGCTACGCACCGGATGGTTGCGCCGCTGTTCGAGATCGAACCGCTGGACCCGATCCCCGTGAAGGGGAAGACGGAGCCTGTGGCTGCATACCGCGTTGAAGGACTCAGGGTAGCACCTGGGAAGGTACGCGGGATCGCGGGGCTGGCTTCGCCGCTGGTGGGACGGGACGCCGAGCTTGCGGAGCTGTTGGCAGCGCTTGAGCGGCTGGCTGATGGCGAAGGTGGGATCGCTACGGTGATGGGCGAGGCAGGGCTAGGCAAGTCGCGCCTGGTCGCCGAGGCACGCAAGTCCTTGGTTGGGGAACGACGTGCAACGCAGATCCAGTGGATCGAGGGGCGCTGCCTCTCGTACGGCACGTCAGTTCCGTATCTGCTCTGGCTGGGTGTGCTGAAGGGGCTCCTGGGCGTGACCGAGGAGGACTCGCCACGGACAGTGCGCCAGCGATTGGGCGAGCGGGTATCCGTCTTGTGCGTGGGTGAAGCGGACGCTGTACTGCCCTTCCTGGCTGCGCTGATGGCGCTGCCGGGCGCGGAGGGAGGTGAAGCGGACCTGGGCAGCGCGAGCGGCTCGGAGCTGCGGGAGAAGACCTTCGCCGCGCTGGAGATGCTGTTCGTGTGTGCTGCTCACGAGCGTCCGCTCGTGATCGTGTGCGAGGACCTGCACTGGGCAGATCCCACATCAATCGCCTTTCTCGATCGACTCATGGGCGCTGCAGCGCGAGAACCACTGCTCCTCATCTGCACATCCCGCCCCGAACGGGGTCATCCGTCCTGGGCCATCCGGGAGTCGGCGGCGCGAAGCCACAGTGGGCGGCACACCGATCTCTGGTTGGATCCGCTGACCGAGACTGAGGGTTCGACGCTTGTCGGGAACCTGTTGGAGGAGTCCGCACTGCCGCAGTCTCTGAAGCGCACGATCCTCGGGCGCGCGGAGGGCAACCCGTTCTTTGTGGAGGAGGTACTGCGTTCGCTGATCGACGGGGGCACGCTCGTCCGCGATGGCGCGGCTGGCACGTGGCGATTCACAGGTGACGCTGCAGAGCTGGCGCTGCCCGATACGCTACAAGGTGTGCTGGTGGCGCGGATCGACCGGCTAGCCGAGGGGCCCAAGCGCGTGCTCCGCCTGGCATCCGTGATCGGGCGCGTCTTCCTTTGCCGCGTGCTGGCGGCCATAGGTGACGAGGAACAGGAGCTGGAGGGCCGTCTCTTGGCCTTGCAGAGGGAGGATCTGATCCGCGAACGGGCGCGCATTCCGGCGCTGGAGTACATCTTCCAGCACGCGCTGACGCGAGAGGCGGCCTACAATGGTCTGCTGAAGCGGGAGAGACGGGAGTTTCACGGGCAGGTGGCGGCCGCGCTGGAGAGGCTGTTTCCGGAGCGTGTGGAGGAGCAGGCGGGGCTGCTGGCGCACCACTGGGAACGGGCGGGAGACACCGGGAGGGCGACGGACTACCTGCACCGGGCGGGTGATCGGGCGCGGGGGCTCTACGCCCACGCCGAGGCGATTGATTTCTACGAGCGTGCGTTGGCCCTGTGCCGGGAGCAGGGCCAGCTCGAGCAAGCAGCGCGCACGCTCATGAAGCTGGGCCTGACTTACCACAACGCCTTCGACTTCCCTGCGGCCCGCGCTGCCTATGATGACGGATTCGCTCTGTGGCAGCGGGTCGGCGAGGCCAGGCACACTGAGCAGCGTCTACCTCCCCCACAGACGTTGCGGGTCGCCTGGAACGATCCAGTGACGCTGGACCCGGGCATCGCATCAGACGTCGTCTCGCTGACGGTGATCCGGAGCCTCTTTAGCGGGCTCGTCGCGCTGACGCAAGACCTGAGCGTTGTACCGGACGTGGCTCGCCGATGGGAGGTGCTGGAAGGCGGCCGCCGGTACATCTTCCACCTGCGCGAAGACGTTCGCTGGAGCGATGGCGTTCCGGTAACCGCGGGTGACGTCGAATGCGCGTGGAAGCGAGTCCTCGGCCCTGCTAACCGGTCCGAGCTGGCCGACTTGCTGTATGACGTCCGGGGAGCGCGGGCCTGGCATCAGGGCCGTGCCGCCGATTCGGCCGCTTTGGGCATCTGCGCGCTCGACGACCGCACGCTTGAGATCGTCCTGGAGCGCCCGACTAGCTACCTACTCCACCTGTTGACTGTCAGCACTGCGTACCCTGTGCCACGACACCTTGTCGAGGCAAACCCGGACGGTTGGACGGATCCCGTTCGCATTGTCACTAACGGCCCGTTCAGGCTGGCACGATGGCAGCGCGGGCGGGAGATTGAGCTACACCGGAACCCTACCTACCGGGGTCGCCCAGCGGGCAACGCAGATATCGTCAGGCTGTCGATACACGGTCCGGAGGACCGTAGTGCCTGGCTCCAGGCATACGAGAGTGACCGCCTCGACATCGTGGATTTCGGGCTGGTCTCGTCCGCCAGGTGGGATGAGCTGCGGAACCGCTACGGGGGGGAGTACTTCACCGGCCCCGCCCTGATCACCCAATACCTCGCGTTCGATGTCACGCGCCTGCCGTTTGGTGATCGGCGGGTGCGGCGTGCGTTTGCTATGGCTATTGACCGGGAGGAACTCGCCGGCGTGGCACTGCGTGGATACGGTTCTCCGGCCACCGGCGGCTTCGTTCCGCCAGGGATGCCTGGCCACTCGCCGGGGATTGGCCTTCGCTACGATCCCGAGAGCGCCCGCAGGCTACTCGCGGAAGCTGGCTACCCTGGGGGCCGCGGCTTCCCCGCGCTGGAACCCATGCCGGTGCTGGGGGATGAGCTGCGCGCCATCGTGGCGAACCTTCGGCAGCAGATACTCGTCAACCTGGGCGTTGAGATATCCTGGCGGAGTGCATCGCGCGCCGAGGCGTTTCGGATCCTCGGGCGTCGCGTACCACAGATGTACGTGAGCGGGTGGGAGGCCTACTATCCCGATCCCGCCAGCTTCCTGTGGGACGCGGGGTGGTGGAGCGGCAGCGGATGGCACCACGAGGAATACGGGGAGACCGTCGAGCGCGCCCGGCAGACCACGAGTCAGAGGGAGCGAATTCGGCTCTACCAGGCTGCCGACCGCATTCTCGTCGAGGAGTGTCCCATCATCCCTCTCGACCATCTGCGGAGACACGTACTGGTCAAGCCCTGGGTCGCCAGGTCGCAGCCAACCGGTCTCGGTAGCTGGCGCTCCTGGCGCGACATCATCATCGAGCCACACGCTAAGGGTGGGACCAGACCCCGCTAATCGGTGCACCACCCGCTCTGATGGAGCGGACCGTGTGCTCCGCAGTCAATCCGCCCGAGCTCGCTGGCACTCTGTGCTAGGCGCTGCGCCTCGGACGCCATTCGTTCAGCCAGCGAACTCGGCCAACCTAGCCATCAGGGCAGGTCTCCGTCAGTGCCCTGTCTAGCGCTCTGATGAGGCCAGGCAAGGTCCAAGTGCTTTGAGCAGCCAGGATGATGCCCCTGTGTTCCGGATGACGCCGTGCCAGAACCACGAAATCGCGGACGTTGAATGTGAAGATGCAGCGACCCTGCGCCGTCGCCCTGAGCAGTGGGGTTTCATCATCAGCATCGGCGGCTATCCACTCGTTGGGCGTCCGTGTGACATCGTGTCCGCGTTCAACCAGGGTGTCCTAAAGGACCCTGATCGAGGCGTCGGCGTCGAGGTGAAGCCGTAGCGCAGGTGATGGCGCGCGGTCATGCACGAGCGCGGTCTTCCATCCTCTCCTCGGCGGCGATAGCGGCGTCGATTTCCCCGCGGTGCTTCTCGTAGAAAGCCAGCGCCTCGTCGACCTGAGGGCGTGCTAGGCCGTACTCCCTGGCTAGCTCTGCCGGCTTCAGCCGCCACAGGCGCGATCCCAGTGCGGGCGTCTGCACGCGAATGCCTGTCCCCCGCACCACTGCCACCGGTCGGCCCGACGAGCCACGCCGGTAGGTGATGCGCGGAAAGGATGGATCGTCAAGACCGCGACCAAGGGATGTGACCTTCTCAGCCACGGCCCACATGATGAACTGGTTGAGTGAGACACCCTGATCCGCAGCCCATCTCTCGGCCTCCTGCTTCAACTGAGTGGGTAGGTTGAGCGGATATCGTGCCATCGGTCCCTTCCAAGCGAGAGGTTATGCACAAAGGATGTCTTCCGAGACATCTCATACGACATCATGTCACTGCACGGGAGCCTGTCAAGCGCAAGGTAGCGGCGCTCGGGCGATCTGTTCATCCAGCACCTCCGCGTGCTCCGTGCCAGTGTGGTGAACCCGTCTGCCACCGCCGATCCTCACTTGCCCAAGCTCCCCGCCAGTGGTAGACTGCGCCCTGTCGCGGGCTAGTCTCAGTGGACGCGCCCGCGTTGTTCTATGCCAAGTTCGCCACGACGGTCGGATGCGGGCTTTCCGGCCGTGTCCTGCCACTCTGTCGGCCCCTGAGGAGCTCTGATGCGGCGGCTGTTTCGCAGAGTCGATTTCACGATCTGGACGCGCAACCTGATCCTCTTCTCGTTCGCTGTGTTCTGCGCGCGCTTCGGACAGGGATTGGTGCTGAGCGTCCGGATGAACTTCTTCGTCGATACGCTCGGCCTGGGCGGCAGTCGAATTCTGTGGTTCGAGGGCATTCGGGAGCTTCCGGGCCTGATCCTGATCTTTGTCGCCGCCCTTACGATGCGCTTGCCCCTCTCGCGTCAGGGTGGGATTTCGCTGCTACTCATGGGCGTCGGCTATGGGCTATACGCCTTGGTGCATTCCTACGCTGCCCTGGTAGCCGTGGCCCTAATCGCTAGCTTTGGCTTCCACCTGTGGATGCCGTCGAGTAACGCGATTGGCTTGTCGTTGAGTAGCAAGAAGAATGCCGGACGTGTCCTGGGCACAATCTCGTCGGTCGGATCCCTGGCCGCGATCGCTGGCATGGGCGCCATCGCGGCGGTTTCCTGGCTGTTCGAGTCGGTGAGCCTGAGTAACTACTTCCTGGTCGGCGGCGCTGTGATCCTCCTGGGTTCGCTGCTGGTCTCCCGGCTTCCGGCCAGCATCGGCGCAGCCGATGTGGAGCCCAAGCGTATCCTCGTGAAGCGGCGCTACTGGCTCTACTATGTGCTGATCTTCTTCGCAGGCGCGCGCAAGCTCGTACTTGGCAGCTTTGTCACGCTCGTGTTGGTCCAGAATTTCGGCCTGCAGGTCTGGCACATTTCCGCCCTGATGGTAACCGGGAGTGTCCTCAACCTGGTCGTCGCGCCCTACATGGGTTCGTTGATCGATCGATTCGGTGAGCGGATGACCATGCCTGTCGCCTATGGTGCGCTGGCGCTTTGCTGCCTGGGCTACGCGACGATCTCAAACCTCTGGGTACTGGTTGGCTTGTGGGTCGTGATGCAGCTCGCGACCCCGCTCGGGATGGGTCTGTCAACATACGTCTACCGCACTGCGCCGCCCGAGGAACTCACGCCGACCCTTTCGGCCGGGGTGACCTTCGACCACATCAGCTCGGTCGGTATGCCGTGGTTGGCAGCCGTGGTGCTGCCCAGCGTTGGCTACGAGGGGGTCTTCGTCGTCACGGCGATCCTGATCCTGATTTCGGTCCCCTTTGCGCGGGCGCTTGTCGTGCGGGCACCCGTCGCACCACCGCAGGCTGCCCCGAGTGGCGCCGAATAGCGGTACCGGCGGGTCGTCCCGACAGCTCACCAGCCCGTGCGCACTCGCCGCACCACCTCGGGCTGCCCCCAGTGGCGCCGAATAGTGGTACCGGCAGGTCGTCCCGACAGCTCACCCGCCCGTGCGCACACGCCGCACCACCACGGGCCGCCCCCAGTGGCGCCGAATAGCGGTA